>JBPCSK010000356.1:0-2065 GCA_051007275.1 Gaiellales bacterium
GGAGTTGATGGACACCCACGAGCTGACCCAATGCGAAGCCGCCCAGCAACTGGGACTGTCCCAATCGGCGGTGGCCAACAAACTGCGCCTACTCCGCCTCACCGAAGAGGAGCAGGAGCTCCTTGACGCCCTCGCTGCAGAGTCCGGGCTTTCCAAGAATGACGTGCTCCGGCGCGCACTCGTCGAGAAAGCGGCCCGCGAAGGGCATCGCGCCAAGGTCGACGCCTCCTTCGAATGGGCGGTCAACCGCTACGGCGACCTGCTGCGCCGGCTCGGCGAGGCATGACGCCGATCACGCCGCTTCTGACCGGCGAGGACTTGCTCCGATTCGCCGATGCAATGCGCATGACGGTTCGGGACGAGGGGCTCCTGATGTCGGCGGCGATTCGCCCCGCCATGCAGCTGTACGGCACCGATGTGTATCCGGACCTGGTCACGAAAGCGGCTGTCGTGATGCACTCGATCGTCGCGCACCACCCCCTCGTCGACGGCCACAAGCGCCTCGGCTGGGTCGCGCTCGTCACCACGCTCGCGATCAACGACATCGTGCTTGATGTCGACGATGACGAGGGCTTCGATCTGACCATGCGCGTCGCCGAGGGATCGGCCGACGTCGACGCCATCTGCGCGCAGGTCCACGTGTGGATCGCCCAGCAGCGCTGAGGCGGGTACGCTCCCCCGCATGAGCGAGCCCGTCATCCCCGGCGCACCCGCCGGCGTCCGCCTCCGTCCGCACCTCAGCCAGCTCGCGGTCTACGCACCCGGCGCTTCCACCGGCGCGCCCGAGGGCGTGCAGATCGTGAAGCTCTCGTCGAACGAGGGCGCCGAGGGACCCACACCTGCTGCTCTGGCCGCGATGGCCGCCGAGGCGCCGGCGCTGAACCGCTACCCCGACTCGGGCGAGCTCCATGCTGCGCTCGCCGCCGCGCACGGCCTCACGCCCGACATGGTCGCCGCCAGCCCCGGCGCTGATATGTCGATCGCGTATCTCGCGTCGGCCTTCCTCGGGCCCGGCGACGACGTCGTCTTCGCCTGGCCGGCCTTCGTGTCGTATGCGCTGACCGCCGAGAAGCAGCAGGCCAACGCGATCATGGTGCCGCTCAAGGACGACACGCACGACCTCGACGCGCTGCTCGCGGCGATCACGCCCACGACGAGCATGGTCTACGTCTGCAATCCGAACAACCCGACCGGCACGTACGTCACGCGCGACCAGCTGCGCCAGTTCGTCGACGCGCTCCCCGAGCACGTGGTGTGCGTGGTGGACGAGGCGTACAGCGAGTACGTGCTCGAGGACGACTACCCGAATGCGATCGAGGAGTACGTCAAGGCCGGCCACCCGCGGGTCGCCGTGCTGCGGACGTTCTCCAAGATCCACGGCCTCGCCGGACTGCGCGTCGGCTGGATGGCCGCCCCCGCGTGGATCGTCGACGCGTCGATCCGCGTGCGCGGCCCGTTCGACGTGAACGCCATGGCGACGACCGCCGCAATCGCGACGATCGCCGACGCGGCGACCATCGCGCGACGCGCGCAGGAGAACGCGGTGCGTCGCGAGTCGCTGCGCGCGAAGCTCGCTGCCGCCGGCGTCGCCACGACGGGCGTCGCGAACTTCCTGACCGTGACCGTCGAGGACGCGCAGGCGACGACGGCCGAGCTCCTGCAGCACGGCGTGATCGTGCGGCCGCTCAACGGCTTCGGCGCACCGACGAAGATCCGCATCACGATCGGCTCCGACGAGGACATGGCGCTCGCCGAGCCGATCCTCGTCGACGTGCTCTCGCGCTAGCCCGTCGGGCGCGCGAGCATCAGGTCCGCCAGCACCACATCGGCGGGGATCACGATGCCGGCACCGCGCAGCGCCTCGATCAGGCGCTCGCGCAAAGCGCGCTGGATCAGCAGCTGGTGCTCGGGCACGACGCGCTCGGTGATGCGCACGAGGAGCGCGTCACCCGCGACGACCTCGATGCCCATGAAGACCGGTGCGGCGATCACCTTCGGGCCGAATTCGGGATCGCGCACGAGCACCTGGCCGACCTCTTCGACGACACGACGCACGACGGTGAAG
>JBPCSK010000357.1:0-2189 GCA_051007275.1 Gaiellales bacterium
TGGAAGCCCGTCGCGCCGGGCCCCGGGCACAGCGCGCTGACGGTGACGCCGAACTGATCGACCTCCTGCGCAATGCCTTCCGACAGCGCGAGGACGTAGTTCTTCGATGCGTAGTACGCGGCGGCGTGCGGGCCGGGCATGAACCCCGCGACGGACGCGACGTTGAGGATGCCGCCGCGCCTGCGCTCGATCATCTGCGGCAGCACGGCGCGGGTCAGCGTGGTGAGCGCGGCGACGTTGAGCGCCACGAGCGCATCGAGCTCGTCGGCGTCGGACTCGGCGAAGGACTCCCAGATGCCGAACCCCGCGTTGTTGACGAGCACCTCGATGGGGCGCTCGATCTGCGCCAGCATCCGCGCGGGGCCGCCGGGCTGGCCGAGGTCCTCGGCGATGACGGCGGCCGCGACGCGGTAGCGCGACTGGATCTCACCCGCCACGGCCTCAAGTGCCTCGCGGCGGCGCGAGACCAGCACGAGATCGAAGCCGTCGGCGGCCGCGCAGCGCGCGAGCTCGAGGCCGATGCCGCCGGATGCGCCGGTGATGACTGCGAGGGGACGAGTGCTCATGCGTTGCGCTGAAGCATATGGGGATCGAACCCGCGCCCGCCCGCCAGCCGGTGCACGGCGCGCATGAAGCCCGTCCACTCGGGCCCGGGGGCGACGGTGTGCTGGGGCGGCCACGCACCGAGGCCCTGGATGTCGATCGTGCGCCGCTGCCACATCAGCCCCACGGCCCACGCGCCTCCGTCGAATGCACCGGCGGTTGGCGGCGACGTCCACTCCCAGACACGCAGTCGCCGCAGCGCCTCGTCGAAGCGGCGCCAAACGTCGACGTCCGGCTGGTAGATCGCAACGTCGACGAGCCCGCTCTCGTCCCACTCGCGGTAGCGCAGTACCGGCCCGAGCAGCGAGCCGATCGCCAGCATCGGCCCGATCACCGGCTCGGGATCCTCAACCGGATTGTCCGTCCACGCATCCGGGTCCGCCGCGATCGCCGCGCTGGTCAGATCGAGCTGCCAGCTGGCGCCGACCGTGTTCGAGACGGCGATGCGCAATGCGTCGGGCAGGTCCACGCTCGTACCTTCGCAGAGCAGCGCCAGTGGGCACACTGGCGCCGTTCTGCTGCGCAGCGGCATCAACCTGACGCGATGGGCCCGGGCCCATCCTGTCTTCCCACTTGGTCCCAGTTCCGCGCGCTTTCGCTACCCTCGCGTGCGGGGCGGCAACCGTCTGGTGGCGGATCGCGTCTTCAAAACGCGCAGGCCGGCGCAGCCCGTCGGTCGGTAGGTTCGATTCCTGCGCTGCCTCGTCAGGCCACCGGGTGTGAGAGCGGCGCCTCGCTCAGAATGCGCCGAACATGCCGCGTGGAGAAGCCCGTCGTGCGCGCGATCTCCTCCACGCTCAACCCGGCCTCCGCGCGAACGCGCACGCGGTGGTGCTCCAATTCGCGGCGATTCGTCGGCGGCACCTGCACGCGTGTTCCCGCCAGGACGAACCGCTCGTACTCCTGCGCATGCTCGAAGCCGAACGCGTCGAGCACGCGTGCGCGGTCGAACCAGTCCGGCGCGACGCGCTTGCCGGCGAGGATGGCGTGCGTACTCCACACCCACTTCGCCGGGTCGCGCGCGAGGCGGTGCAGAACGGGGTTCATCGGCACGTAGCGCATGACGTTCGCCTCGTGGCGGCGGTCGTCGCACGGCACGACGTCGTAGCGACGGCCGACGAGCGCTCCGCGGCGGCGTTCCTCTTCGCGATTGCGCGTGTTCGCCAGCTTGGACAGCGCGCGATGCATCGTCTGCGAGAGACCCGCGGGGTTTCCGCGGACGATGAGGTGGTAGTGGTTGCCGAGAAGGCACATCGCGAGCACCTGGACGTCGAACTCGAGCGAGCGATATCCGACCTCGCTCCAGAAGATGCGGGCGTAGCGGTCGTCGGGGAAGAGGTCGTCCCCGAACACGCAGCGCCCGATGACATGGAGCATGCGGTTGCCGTGGTCATGACGCGTCGACTTCGACACGGCCGCATTCTGCGCGGCGCCATCCGCACGGCGGACTCGCGGCAGCGAGCGCATTGCGCACGAAAGCCCCTCCAGCAGTTGGGCGATCGCGTGGCGGCCGTGCGAGGGTGCGCGGAGGATGCGCGGAATGTGGCAGATGGACGGGGATGCGGTGGACGTGATGGGCCCGGGCC
>JBPCSK010000358.1:0-3149 GCA_051007275.1 Gaiellales bacterium
CTCGTCCATGACGATCGCGGCGAAGGCGCCGACGATGCGACTCATGGCCTCCTTGACGCCATCCACGAGCGGGCCTTCGTGCTCGCAGATCAGCGCCGCGATGACCTCGGTGTCGGACGTCGACTCGAACTTCAGCCCGCGCCCCTCGAGCTCGTCGCGGAGTTCGGTCGTGTTCGTGAGGTTGCCGTTGTGCGCCAGCGACAGCGTGCGGCCCTGGCGGTGGCGGATCACCGGCTGCGCGTTCTGCCAGCGCGACGATCCCGTAGTGGAGTAGCGGGCATGCCCGACGGCTGCGATGCCCTCGAGCGTCTCGAGCGTGGACTCGTCGAAGACCTGCGACACGAGACCGAGCTCGCGCACCGCCTGGATATGGCGACCGTCGGTGACGCTGATGCCGGCGCTCTCCTGCCCGCGATGCTGCAGCGCGTAGAGCGCGAAGTAGGTGAGGCGCGCGACGTCGCGGTCCGACGCGCGGATGCCGAAGACACCGCACATGGCTAGGCAGCCCCGATCAGCGCAGGCATGGTCGCCGACCACGAGGCGACCGCGGCGGCGAGCGGGAGCTCGGCGACCGTCGGACCGACGGCAACGCGGATCGCGTCTCCGCCGGCGGTACCCACGACGAGCGCGGGCACGTCGTGCGCCGCAGCCAGCGCCAGCAGCGCATCGGCGTCGTCGGTCGCGACCAGGACGTGGCCGTTGCCGGCCTCGCCGAACAGCGTGATGTCGTCGCGCTCGGCCAGCGGCGGCAGCTCGATGCCAATGCCGACCCTGCCGGCGATCGCCATCTCGGCGGCCGCAACGGCGATGCCGCCCTCGGCCGCGTCGTGTGCCGCGTGGCTGATGCCCGTGGCGGCTGCCTCGACGAGCACGTCGATGAGCCGGGCCTCGACAGCCAGATCGATGTCGGGGATGCGACCGGCCACGCCGCCGAGCAGCTCGGCCTGGTACTCGGAGCCGTCGATTGCAGGCGCGGCATCGCCGAGCAGCACGATGGACGCACCGTTTCTCGGCGCCGCGCCGACGCTCTTGCCGGCGTCCTCGATCAGCCCCACGCAGCCGACGATCGGCGACGGCGGGATCGGGCCGCCGGAGTGCTCGTTGTAGAGCGACACGTTGCCGGAGACGACAGGCGCCTGCAGCGCCTCGCAGGCCTCGGCCATGCCCTCGACGGCCTCGACGAACATGTACGGCGTCTCGCCCTTCTCCGGATTGCCGAAGTTGAGGCAGTTGGTGATCGCCAGCGGGCGCCCGCCGCTGCACGCCACGGTGCGCGCAGCCTCGGCGACGGCCTGGCGGCCACCGCGACGCGGATCGAGCCAGGTTCGCCGGCCGCTGCCGTCGAGCGCGGCCGCGACGGCGCGCTGCGAGTCGGGCAGGCGGATCACCCCGGCGTCGGCACCCGGGCGGATGACCGTGCCGCCGCCGACGATCTGGTCGTACTGCTGGAAGATGGCGGCCTTGGAGGCGATATTCGGGAGGGCGAGCAGCTGCTCGAGGGTCTGCGAGGCATCGCCCATCGCGGGCAGCGTGGCGACGTCGACGGGCTCCACGTCGAGGCGCGCAGGGCGCTGCGGATCGAGCGCGTAGCGGGGGCAGTCGTCGACGAGCGCCGAGACGGGGATGTCGCCGACGATCTCGTCGCCCATCGTGCAGATCAGGTGGTCGCCCTCGACGACCTCGCCGATCACCGAGCACTCGAGCTCCCAGCGCGCGCACAGCGCCTGCACCTCGGCCAGACGACTCGGCTCGACGCAGGCCAGCATGCGCTCCTGCGACTCGGAGATCATGATCTCGAAGGCCTCCATGTCGGCCTCGCGCAGCGGCACCTTGGCGAGGTCCAGCTTGACGCCGACCGGGCCGCGAGACGCCATCTCCGACGCCGACGAGGCGAGGCCGGCGGCGCCGAGATCCTGGAGGCCGACGAGAACGTCATCGCGCACGAGCTCGAGCGACGTCTCGATCAGGCGCTTCTCCATGTAGGGATCGCCGATCTGGACGGTCGGGCGCTTATCGTCGCCGCCGGCGTCGATGTCCTGCGAGGCGAGCACCGAGGCCCCGCCGATGCCGTCGCGACCGGTGCGCGCGCCGAACAGCACGACGAGGTTGCCGATGCCGGCGGCCGTCGCGCTCTTGAGGTCCGAGGCCTTGAGGACGCCAATGCACATCGCGTTGACGAGGCAGGACTGCTCGTAGCCCGGGTCGAACCGCACCTCGCCGCCGATGTTGGCGACGCCGACGCAGTTGCCGTAATGGCCGATGCCGCGCACCGCGCCGTCGAGCAGGCGGCGCGTGCGCTCCGTAGCGGGGTCGCCGAAGCGCAGCGAGTCGAGCACGGCGATCGGGCGAGCGCCCATCGCGAAGACGTCGCGGAGGATGCCGCCGACGCCGGTCGCGGCGCCCTGGAAGGGCTCGACCGCAGATGGGTGGTTGTGGCTCTCGACCTTGAACGCCACGCCGAGGCCATCGCCGACGTCGACGACGCCGGCGTTCTCGCCCGGACCCTGCAGCACGGCGGGTCCGTCCGTCGGGAAGCGGCGCAGCACCGCGCGCGAGTGCTTGTACCCGCAATGCTCGCTCCAGAGCAGCGAGATCACGGCCAGCTCGAAGTGGTTGGGGTCGCGTCCCATCAGGACGACGATCTGCGCGTACTCGTCATCCGTCAGCCCGAGTTGGCGATGCAGCGAGGGGTCGGAGACGTGGTTCACGCGTTGACCAACACTAGCGGAGGCACCTGTCGGCATTGACGGTTCGGCCGCACCTTGCGCGCGTCCGTCACGAAGCGATCGGTCTGCATCGCTCGCCCGTGCGCGACGTCTGGCCACGATCCGCGCATGAGCACCTCCACCCCCACTCCCCGCCCTGTCCGACCCACCATCGCCGTCCCCGGCGGCCGCGCCGTCCTGCTCGCCGAGGAGGTCCTTGCCGGCGATCCGGACACGGGCGATATCGCGATCCAGTCGCTGGAGCGCGCCGATGGCACGCGCTTCGTGCGCATGGGCTACCGCCGCAACGGGCGCATGATCCGCGGGCCCGTGAGCCTGCCCGAGGACCTCTGGACGAAGCTCCCGAAGCGTCCGCCGAAGCCCGGACGGTGACGAGGCGGTGGCGCTGTCGCCAACGCGCCGCCGTTCCGCGTAGTGTTCGGG
>JBPCSK010000359.1:0-4455 GCA_051007275.1 Gaiellales bacterium
CTCTTCACCGCACTCGCCTCGCACGCGGCGAAGACCGGCGAGCTGCCGAAGGGCATCGACACCAAGGCCGCCGGCACCGCGCTGTTCGCTCAGGTCGTGCTCGGCTACTACACGCTGCGACTCACCTCAGGCGATGTCCGCCCGAAGCCGTACGTCGACGGCATCATGGCGATGCTGAAGCAGTAGCGCCGCCGCGCGCGGCATCCTTCCGCGTATGGAAGCCGCCGCCCTGCCGGATCGCAAGCGCTGGATCGCGCTCGGCGTCGTCGCCGGGGGCGTCGCACTCATCATCATCGACTCGACGATCGTCAACGTCGCCCTGCCGACGATCATCAAGGACCTCCAGCTCGGCCTGTCCGGCGCGGAGTGGGTCAACTCGATCTACAGCCTCGTCTTCGCGGCGCTCCTGATCGCCACCGGCCGGTTCGCCGACATGCGCGGACGGCGACTCGTCTACATCGCCGGCCTCGCGATCTTCGCCGGCTCGAGCGTGCTCGCGGGCGCGGCGGGCAGCGGCGAGCTGCTGATTCTCGCGCGCCTGCTGCAGGGCATCGGCGGCGCGCTCGTGCTTCCGTCGACACTGTCAATCGTCAACGCGACCTTCCAGGGCAAGGAGCGCGCGGCGGCCTTCGGCGTCTGGGGCGGCACGATTGGCGGCATGGCCGCGCTCGGCCCGATCCTCGGCGGGTGGATCACCACGAGCTTCGGCTGGCGCTGGATCTTCCTGATCAACATCCCGATCGCAGCGGTGCTGATCGTGCTGTCGCTGAAGTACGTGCGCGAGTCACGCGATGCCGACGCCCGCCCGACCGGCGATGCCGTCGGCGCGATCAGCATCGGCCTCGGGCTCGCCGCGCTGGCCTTCGCCCTGATCGAGGGGCGCACCTACGGCTGGTGGGCGCCGGTCGAGACGTTCTCGCCGTTCGGCTGGGACTGGCCGAGCACCGCGATCTCCGTGATCCCCTTCGCATTCGCGGTCGCGATCGCGTGCGTGCTGGTGTTCCTGCTCAACGCCCGCAGCCGCCAGCGCGCCGGTCGTGCGCGCTTCGTCGACCTCGACCTATTCCGCCTGCGCTCGTTTGGCTTCGGCAACATCACGGCGCTGCTCGTCAGCCTCGGCGAGTTCGGCCTGCTCTTCGCCAGTCCCCTGTACCTGCAGAACGTGCTCGGCCTGACGGCGACGGAATCCGGCCTCGTGATCGCCTGCCTCGCCGTCGGCGCCTTCGTCTCCGCCGGCATGGCGGCGCCGATCTCCAAGCGACTCGGCGGCCGCGGGGTCGTGCAGCTCGGGATGGCGCTCGAGGCGATCGGCCTCGCCGCCTTCGCGGTCATCGTGGATCCCGGCATCCCGGCCTGGCACATCATCCCGACGCTGTTCGTCTACGGCCTCGGCGTCGGCTTCGCCACGGCGCAGCTGACCGGCGTGATCCTCGCCGACGTCCCGGTCGCCGCCTCCGGTCAGGCCTCCGGCATCCAGTCGACCTCGCGCCAGATCGGGTCGGCGCTCGGCGTCGCGCTGCTCGGCGTGATCCTCGCGTCGGTCGTCTACAACCAGTCGTCGCAGAACCTGGAGACGACGGGCATGCCGCCGGCCAAGGCGGCGCAGATGGCGACGCTGATGGAGCGATCGGCTGGCACCGCGCTGCCGCAGATCGTCTCGGCACCGGACGGCGCTGCGATGGCGCGGCCGCTCGAGCAGGCGTTCTCCGACGCCACGCGCTATACCGGCTTCGCCGCGGCGATCTTCATCCTGATCGGCCTCGGCTCGAGCCTCCTGCTGCCGAAGCCGACGCGCGAACGTTAGGCGGCGCACGGGCGTAATCAGCGGTACCGTTTCGGCATGGCGATTGCTTCCCCCACCAATCTCAGCGACATCGATCTCACCGATCTCGAGACGTTCGTCGACCGCACGCCGCACGACTGGTTCAAGCGGCTGCGCGACGACGCACCATGCTTCTGGAACGACGAGGCCGGCGGGCGCGGCTTCTGGTCCGTCACGCGGTACGAGGACATCCTCGCGCTGCAGAAGCAGCCGCTCGTGTTCTCCGCCGGCGTCGGCGGCACGAGCCTCGACGATCTCACCCCCGAGCAGGTCGAGCCGCGCATGTCGCTGCTCGACATGGACCCGCCGCGCCACACGCGCCTGCGGGCGCTCGTCAATCGCGGATTCACGCCGAAGGCCGTCAAGGTCTACGAGGATCGCATCCGCGCCCTGATCAGCTCTATCCTCGTCGAGACGATGCCCGAGCGCGAGTTCGACTTCACCGAGCGCGTCTCGATCGAGCTGCCGATGCAGATCCTGTCGGACATCATGGGCACGCCGCTCCAGGATCGTCACACGCTCGTGAACCTCGGCGACCGCCTGCTCGGCAATACGGAGCCGGAGTTCGTCGGCGACCTCGTCAAGGACCAGTCCGACCTCTCGCAGTACGCGCACCTGCCGTTCTCGAGCCCGGCCGCGCTGGAGATGTTCGACTATGCCCTCGGTCTTGCCGATCTCAAGCGCGCGCAGCCCGGCGAGGATGTCGTGACGATCCTGATCAACTCGGAGCTCGACGGCGACACGCTGTCGGAGCACGAGTTCAAGCTGTTCTTCCTGCTGCTGATCACCGCGGGCAACGAGACGACCCGCCACACGATGTCTCATGGCATCAACGCGCTGCTGTCGAATCGCGACCAGATCGACCGGCTCGTCGCCAACCCCGAGCTATGCGGCTCGGCGGCCGAGGAGATCATCCGCTGGGCCACGGCGGTGCACCACTTCCGCCGCACCGCGACGCAGGACGTGGAGCTCCACGGGCAGCAGATCAAGGAGGGCGACAAGGTCGTTCTCTGGTTCACGTCGGCCAACCGCGACGAGCGCTTCTTCGACAGCCCGATGCAGTTCGACGTCGGCCGCACGCCCAACAAGCACATGGCCTTCGGCCTCGGTGGTCCGCACTACTGCCTCGGCTCGCACCTCGCGCGCCTCGAGATCAAGGTGTGGCTCGAGGAGCTGCTGCCGTACCTGCCCGACCTGCATCTCAACGGCGAGGTCGCCCGCATGCGCTCGAACTTCTTCAACGGCATCAAGCGCATCCCCGTCCGCTACGACGGCCCCCACGTCTGACGTTCAACTTCCGATTGGGGGCAGACCCCAATCGGAAGTTGGGAAGTCTGGACGAACCACCTTCACCTCTGCAGGATGCCCGTCGCAGTTCAACTTCCGGTTGGGGTCTGACCCCATTCGGAAGTTGAACGTCAAGCGGGAGGCGAGCGGCATTCGCACACGGTAGGCTTCCGCCAGACGTCCAGGGGAGGACAGGGAATGCGCGCGGTTCGACTGCACAGCGGTGATACGACGCTGCATCTCGACGAGATCGAGATGCCGGTGGCGGCCAACGACGATCAGGTCGTGGTGAAGGTGAACGCCTGCGGCGTCTGCTTCTCCGACATTCACGTCGTCGACGGCGACTTCGGCGACAAGCCGCGCCCGCTCACGCTCGGGCACGAGGTGACGGGCTGGACCGAGGAGCACGGCAACGTGTTCGTGTACACGCCATGGGGCTGTGGCGACTGCCGATTCTGCGCCGCGGGCTGCGAGATGATCTGCCCGGACAGCCACGAGGCCGGCATGTTCGACCAGGGCGGCTACGCCGACTACATGCTGGTGCCTCACCGGCGCTACATCTTCCCACTCGGCGACCTCGATCCGATCGACTCCGCCCCGCTCGGCTGCGGCGGCCTGACCGCGTATCGCGCCGTCAAGCAGGCGCTGCCGTACCTCGGCAAGGGCAAGCGCGTGCTCGTGCTCGGCGCTGGTGGTCTCGGCCAGTACGCCGTGCAGTACCTCGCCGCCATGACCGACGCCGAGGTGCACGTCGGCGACCCTGATCCCGCGAAGTGCGCGACGGCGACGGAGATCGGCGCCAGCGAGGCAGCAGCCCCGGCGGATCTCAGTGGCCCGTACGCCGCGGTGCTCGATTTCGTCGCCGCGCAGCGGTCGCTGGAAGACGCGGTGCGTCTCGTGGACCGCCAGGGCATCCTGATCGCGATCGGCCTGCACGGGGGCCGCGTGCCGTTCGGCTTCGGCGCCGTGCCGATGGAGGCCAAGCTGACGACGAGCGTCTGGGGCTCCCTCGATGACTTCGCCGAGCTGATCGCGTTCGCGCAGAAGGAGCAGATCCGCCACGTCGTCGAGCGCCTGCCGCTGACCGATGCCGCCATCGCGCACGAGCGTCTCCGCAAGGGCGACGTCAAGGGCCGCTTCGTGCTGGTGCCGTGATGATCCGACCCGCCGCGCCCTTCGGCGCCGATGCCCAGATCGTCACGATCGGCACCGGCGTCGAATTGAGCGTCACCGACCGCGGCGAGGGCCTGCCGCTCGTGCTCGTGCACGGCGTCTCGATGTCGGCGGCGTACTTCCATCCGGTAATCGACCCCCTCGTCGACGCGGGCTACCGCGTCGTCGTCCCC
>JBPCSK010000360.1:0-1540 GCA_051007275.1 Gaiellales bacterium
TCTATGCGATGACGACCCTCGCTACGGCGAACAGCGGTTTCCCAAAAGGGTCTGACCCCTTTGGGACATCCACCCATCCATTTCACGACTCCGCGTCACCTAGGCGTTGCCGACGCTCTCGCCCTTGAACCACCGGATCACGACGTCGGCGGACAGCTCGGGCTGCTCCATCAGGTTCGTGTGACCGGAGCCCTCGACGATGTAGAACTCGGAGCCCTTGATGTTCTCGTGGATCCAGCGCGCACCGGCACCGTCCGGGCCCGCATCGATCGGCGTGAGGCAGTCCTCGGAGCCGACCATGACGAGGGTGGGGGCGGTGACCTTCGCGGCGTACGGGCGGAGGTCCATGTCGCGCATCGCGGCGCACGCGCCGGTGAAGACCGGAACGGAGCAGTTGCGCTCGAGCACGCCCTGGATCACGCCGACGGTCTCGTCGCCGGCCGGGGTGTCGAGGAACTCGCGCGACAGGCACTTCGTCGCGATCTCCTGCGCCAGCCCGCGGCCGCCCATGCCCTGCGCCTGGGCGAGTGCGGCCCAGATGTCCCAGTGCGCGCGCGCCATGTAGTCGCTCTTCGCCATCGGGCAGTCGAGCACGAGGCGATCGACGTACTCGGGGTGACGGCCGGCGAACGCCAGGGAGACCATGCCGCCCATCGACGTGCCGTGCACGTGCGTCTTCTTGATGCCGGCGTCGTCGAGGATGGCCTTGAGGTCATCGGCCCAGAGGTCCATGTCGTAGTGCTGCTCGGGGCGATCCGAGTTGCCGTAGCCGCGCAGATCCATCTCGATGACGTTGAAGTGCGGGGTCATGAGGTGCGTGACGAACCCGAAGTTCTCGTGGGCGAAGCCCGCGCCGCCGATCTGGAGCAGGTGCTCCCCACCGTCGCCGTGGATGTCGTACCAGATGTTGACTCCGTCGATCGTGACCTGCGACATGGCTCTCTCCTCCGTGTGCGGTTTGTCGCGCCCTAGTAGGAGCGCGGCATCTTCAGGACGTGCTGGCCGAGGAAGGCGAGCACGAGGTTGTTGTTGATCGGCGCCGTCATGTACAGGCGCGTCTCGCGGAACTTGCGCTCCACGTCGTACTCCTCGGCGAAGCCAAAGCCGCCGTGGGCGTCGAGGCAGGCGTTGGCGGCCTGCCACGAGGCCTCCGACGCCAGCAGCTTGGCCATGTTGCCCTCGGCGCCGCAGGGCTCGCCGGCCTCGAACAGCTCGGAGGCGCGGCGGCGCATCAGGTCGGCTGCCTCGACGGCCGCGTAGGCGCGGGCGATCGGGAACTGCACGCCCTGGTTGGCGCCGATCGGGCGGCCGAAGACCTCGCGCTCGGTGGCGTAGGCCGCAGCCTTCTCGATGAACCAGCGACCGTCGCCGATGCACTCGGCGGCGATCAGGATGCGCTCGGCGTTCATGCCGTCGAGGATGTACTTGAAGCCCATGCCCTCCTCGCCGACGAGCGCGTCGGCTGGGAGCTTGAGGTTCTTGATGAACACCTCAGTCGTGGCGTGGTTCATCATCGTGCGGATCGGGCGCGCGTCGATCG
>JBPCSK010000361.1:0-2525 GCA_051007275.1 Gaiellales bacterium
GACCCCTTTGGGACATCCACATCAACACAACGCCCCGCGCCCCGTCTCGCACGCTCAGAGGCAGAACAGCTAGGGCTTGACGGCGGCGCTGTAGAGGCGCGCGCGCTGCAGGCCACCGCGTGATGTGAGGTCGGCCTTCGCCCACACGAGCCGGCCGGCCCCCAGCGCCGGGTCCGTCAGACGCGCCTCGCTGCGCGGCACGGCGGTCACGCGTCCAGCCTTGCCGGACACAAGGTCGGCGAGCCACAGCTCGTCGTCCGTACCGCCCTTGCCGCCGCGCAGACGGACGGCGACCTTCGTGCCCGCCACCGAAGGGCGCGTCGACTCGAACGCATCGCGCTTGCCGAACGGCACGGAGGTAGCCAGCGTGCGGGCGGCACCGTCGAGCCCGTAGGCGACGAGCGCGGTCTGCTGGCGTCCCTTCGCCACCGTGCGGCGGATCCCGACGATGGTGCCATCGTCGGCGAGCCCCACAGAGTAGATCGTCGCGACCGCCGTGTTCGGCTCGGCCACGCGGGTCGAGATCGTCCCGTCGGCGGCTCGGAAGCCGAGCAGGGTGCCGCCGGCCGTGGCCTTGGCCGCCCAGGCGATGCCCGCGGTGCTGGCGGCGATCGACGTGATCTCGCCGCCCGCCTGCTCGGAGGTGACCAGCGTCGTCGGTGTCCCACCGGTGCTCGGCGCGCTGTACGCGACGTTGTTGTCGACCCAGACGATGGTGGTGCCCGCCGTCGCGACGAGATGCGGCGTCGTGATGTCATGCGGATCGGTCTGGTCCTCGGCGACGACGTTCGACGCTCCAGCGGCCGACACGTTGGCCACGAAGCCACCCGTGCCCGGGAACGCCACGGCGTAGGCGAACGAGCCGTCACCCTCCGTGATCGGGCCCTGCACGGTGTTGCAGGGCATGGTGGTGCACGGCTCATGCACCACGGGGATGTTCTTGCCGGCAGCGCGGATGATGAGGCGGTCGCCGCGGAACGACGCGACAGCTCGGACGTCGCTGTCCTCTTTCGCCACCTCGAGCCAGGCGAAATCGCCGGCGCCGATCGCCGGCGCGGCGATCCACGCAGCCGTGGTGGAGTACGCCACTACGGGCGTCGAGACGAGCGCTGCCATGTGGCTCAGACTACCGGCGGATCCGACAGAACGGCGACGAGCTCGGCGGCAACCCGCTCCTGCTGCTCCAGCGTGAGATTGCCGAAGAACGGGAGCGCCAGTGCACGGGACGAGATCTCCTCGCTGACCGGGAACTCGCCCTCGCGGTGCCCCCGCGCCCGGTAGAGGGGCTGCAGGTGGATCGACGGCAGGTAGGGCTTGGACGCAACGCCGCGCTCAGCCAAGAGGCCGATCACCGCGTTGCGGTCCACGCCGGGCTCGAGCAGCAACGTGTAGAAGAACCACGACCGCACTTCGCCCTCCACCACGCTCGGCAGCGTCACGCCGGGCACGCCGGCGAGCAGCGTCGCGTAGCGGTCCGCGACCGCGGCGCGCTTGCCGAGGATCTCGTCGAGACGCTCGACCTGCGCGAGGCCGACGGCGGCCGACAGGTCGTCCATGCGGTAGTTCCAGCCGAGCCGATCGTGCTCGAGCCAGGCGCCGGAGTCGGCGCGTCCCTGGTTGCGCAGGCTGAGGATGTCCTCGTAGACGTCGTCGTCGTCGGTGGTGACGATGCCGCCCTCACCGGTGGTCATCTGCTTGTTCGGATAGAAGGCGAAGATCGTCGGCGAGCCGTGGGTGCCCACCTTGCGTCCCTGGCGCACCGCACCGAGCGCCTCCGCGCCGTCCTCGACGATCGCCAGACCGTGCTTGGCGGCGATTGCGGAGATCGCCTCGATGTCGCACGGCAGGCCGAAGATGTGGACCGGGACGATCGCCTTCGTCCGCGGCGTGATCGCCGCCTCGAGCGCAGCCGGGTCGAGGTTGAAGGTGACGGGATCGATGTCGGCGAAGGCGACGTCGGCGCCCGCGTGCAGGGCGCAGTTCGCCGACGAGATGAACGAGAAGGGCGAGGTGATGACCTCGTCACCGGGACCGACCCCAGCGCGCACCAGCCCCAGGTGCAGGCCAGCGGTGCCGCTGGAGACCGCGGCCGCGTGCTTCGTGCCGACCCAGTCGGCGAAGGCGCGCTCGAAGCGGGGCCCCATCGGGCCGAGCGAGAGCATGCCTGAGCGCAGCACCTCGAGGACGAGCTCCTCCTCGCGCGGGCCGACGTCCGGCTGCGCGAGCGGGATCGGCTCGCCGGCGGGGCTCACGCGCCCTTCGAGTACTCGAGGTACGTCTTCGACAGCTCGTGCTTGCCGTGCACGGTCGCGAAGAAGATGTCCTGAATCTGCTGCGTGATCGGGCCCTTGCCGATGTGATGGTCGTCGAGCGACGCCACGGGCGTGACTTCGGCGGCGGTGCCGGTCAGGAAGACCTCGTCGGCGAAGTACAGCTCGGCGCGCGTGAGCTCGCGCTCGATCGTCTCGATGCCGATCGTCTCGGCCATCTCCATCACGGCGTGGCGCGTGATGCCCGGCAGGCAG
>JBPCSK010000362.1:0-6429 GCA_051007275.1 Gaiellales bacterium
CCATCACCAAGACGCGATGGTGTTTGACCTCCAACGGCGTCATCGGTGGCGGCACCAGCGGTGTGCCTGCCAAGACAAAGCGCTCGTACTCCTTGGCATCAACGAAGCCGAAGGTCCTCAGAACCTCGAGACGCTCGCACCACGGCGGCGCCACGCGCCTGCCGAGAAGAATCCCGTGCGTGCTCCATACCCACTTGGCAGGATCCTTCCCCAGCTTGTGATGCACGGGATTCATAGGGACGTAGCGGATCAGACGCTGGGTATGAACAGCATCCTCAGGATGCACGACGCTGTAGCGGCGTCCGACGAGCGCTCCGCGTCGGCCATCCCGCTTATTCCGGACGTTGGCGAGCTTCGAGAGCGCCCGATGCATGGTCTGCGCCAGCGGCTCGGCGTCGCCGCGAACGATCAGGTGATAGTGGTTGCCCAAGAGGCACATCGCGAGGATCTGGACGCCGAACTCCAGCGACCGGTACCCAACCTCGGTCCAGAAGCACTGCGCATCGTCGTCGTGGGGAAATAGGAAGTCGTTGTTCACAGACCTCCCAATCACGTGGAGCATGCGGCCGCCGCCGTCGTGTCGAATCGCCTTGCTCATGCACCGCATGACAGTCCGACCTGCGTGCACGAGGGCGCGCTGCGCAAGCACGGCCGCTCGCAGAGTGCTCTCCGGGTGGTACGCGGAGTGCCGGTGGGCCGACGCGTGCGCGTGTGATGCGCGCGCTCACGCGCGGCGACGCGCTTGCCAACCGGACAGGGTGGGCCCGGGCCCATCGTGTCGGGTTGGCGAGTGGGCCCGGGTCGCGCTGCGCGCGAAGCGGCATTCGCGTACCGTTCGTGTCATACCGATTCCGACCCGCTGGAGATCATGAGCGCCACCGCCATTCCCACCGCCTCGTCCGTCGCCGACGCCGCTGAGCGACTGCAGCCTGAGGGCCGCGCGTTCATCGACGGTCAGTACGTCGATGCCATCGGCGGCGCGACGTTCGACTGCGTCTCGCCGATCGACGGCACCGTGATCACGCAGATCGCCGCGTGCGACACCGCCGACGTCGATCGCGCCGTCGCCGGCGCGCGCGCCGCATTCGACAGTGGTGCGTGGTCGAACGCCTCGCCGGCGCGCCGCAAGGCCGTGCTCAAGAAGTTCGCCGAGCTGATCCTCGAGAACGCCGACGAGCTCGCGCTGCTCGAGACGATCGACATGGGCAAGCCGATCTCGGACAGCCGCAAGATCGACGTGCCCGGCTCGGCCAAGTGCATCAACTTCTACGCCGAGGCCGTCGACAAGGTCTCCGATGAGATCGTGCCGACCGACCCGTCCGCCGTCGCCATGGTGGTGCGCGAGCCGCTCGGCGTGATCGGCGCCGTCGTGCCGTGGAACTTCCCGCTGATGATGGCGTCGTGGAAGCTCGGCCCCGCGCTTGCCACCGGCAACTCGGTCGTGCTGAAGCCGGCCGAGCAGTCGCCGCTGACGGCGATTCGCATCGCGCAGCTCGCCGTCGACGCGGGCGTGCCCGCCGGCGTCCTGCAGGTCGTGCCCGGCATGGGCGAGACCGCGGGCCAGGCGATCGGCCGCCACATGGACGTCGACATGGTCGCGTTCACCGGCTCGACGGAGGTCGGCAAGTACTTCATGAAGTACTCCGGCGAGTCGAACCTCAAGCGCGTCTCGCTCGAGTGATGCGGCAATACGCCTAACATCATCCTGCCCGACTACCCCGACCTCGACAAGGCTGCCGAGGCCGTCGCGTGGGGCATCTTCTTCAACCAGGGTGAGGTCTGCAATGCCGGCTCGCGCCTGCTCGTGCACGAGTCGGTTCGCGACGACTTCATCGGCCGCGTCGCCAAGGTCGCGGCGGGCATCCAGCCGGGCAATCCCTTCGACGCCACGACGAAGATGGGCGCGATGGTCGATGCCACGCAGATGGATCGCGTGCTCGGCTACATCGAGGCGGGCCGCAGCGAGGGCGCGTCGGTCGCCCTCGGCGGCAATCGCGTCATGACTGAGACCGGCGGCTGCTTCATCGAGCCGACGATCTTCTCGGACGTGACGAACGACATGAAGATCGCCCAGGAGGAGATCTTCGGCCCCGTGCTGTCGGCGATCACGTTCAGCGAGATCGACGAGGCGGTCGAGATCGCCAACGACACGATCTACGGCCTGGCCGGCGCCCTCTGGACGCGTGACGTCTCCACCGCGCACAAGGTGGCCCGCCAGATCAAGGCCGGCGTGGTCTGGGTCAACTGCTTCGACGCGGGCGACATCACGACGCCGTTCGGCGGCTTCAAGCAGTCGGGCTTCGGCCGCGACAAGTCGCTGCACGCGATGGAGAAGTACACCGACCTGAAGATGATCTGGCTGCAGCTCGACTGACTCGGACCCGGCGGTCCGGGGCGAGAGCATCGCCTCGGACCGTCACTGCCGGCGCCGCCGCAACGGAACGTGCTATCACCCAGTGCGCATGGAGATCGCCGCGGGTTGGAACCAGTCTGAGATCGGACGCTCGCGCGGCGGGCTGCCGATCACGCTCTTCCATCCCAGCGGTGTCGACCTGTTCGACGGCCTGCTGATCGCGGGCATGCACGGCGAGGAGCCGGAGACGCTCTGGCTCGCACGCCGCATGCTCGAGCGCATCGACGGTACGGACACGGCGTGGGCGATCCTGCCGTGTGCGAATCCCGACGGCATGCTCGCGGGCGTGCGGCAGAACGGCGCGGGCGTCGACATCAATCGCAACTTCCCGGCGACGACATGGCGCCCGGAGGAGTCCTTCACCTACCCGCCGGGCACGCAGGAGCGCCGCCGCGAGCACCGCACGAACCGCTCGCTGCCGGGGGTCAACGCGGGCTCCGAGCCCGAGACGCAGGCGCTGATCGACCTGATCAAGCGCATCGATCCCGAGCTGATCCTCGACCTGCACGCCCCGCTCGAGCTGATCGCCCCCACGCCCGACGCCGACGCGCTCGTGGTGCAGCGCCTCGCTGACGCCTCCGGGCTGCCCGTGCATCCGGAGATCGGCAGCCCCACCCCCGGGGCGCTGCGCGACTGGGCGACCGACAACGGCATCGCCGCGATCACCTACGAGGTCGAGCACGCGCCGCTACCCGGGCTGGTCGCACGCCACCTGCCTGGACTGACCACGCTGCTCGTCAGCTGACGCTCGCCGCCGGCTGGTGCCTTGGCTACACTCACCGCGTACTACCTGCCCGCTTGATCAGCCGCTGCGGACACCACGCCCAAGGAGCGCCACTGCAATGACCGTCGTCCACCCCCGACTCTCGACCCGCCGCTCGGCGGCAGTGGCATTCGCGCTGCTGGCGATCGCCCTCGCAGCGATCCTGCCGGCACGCTCGCAGGCGGCCATCTCCAAGCCCACCACGAGCTTCTACTGGCTCGGCAACACGGCGCCGGTCAGCGGCCTGAAGATCACCGGCTGGGACGGCAAGACCGTGCTTGTCTCCGTGCGCGCCTCCGCCGGCCAGGTGTCGATCCCGACAAAGGCCACGACGGGCCTCACGCTGGCGTATGGCTACTCCTCGTGGACGGGGTCGGACATCGTCTTCACCGGCCCCGTGGCCAACGCGAACACGGCGCTTGCGGCGCTCACCACCGTTCAGCCGAACGCGCCATACGACATCTCCAATCGCGTCAGCCTCTCGCTGATGGTCACGCAATCTGACGCATCGCTGGCCTACTACCCGAACAACGACCACTTCTACAAGTACATCGCGATCGGTCCGTGCACCATTGATACCGACAGCGGCTGCACCACGGACGAGCAGACGGCACGCAACCCCGAGACGGCAAAGGCCGCCGCCGAGGCCTCCACGGCACTCGGCCAGACGGGCTACCTCGCCTCGATCACGAGCGCGGGCGAGAACGACTTCGTGGGGTCGAAGATCCAGGGCGCGACCGCGGTCATCATCGGCGGACGCGACGCCGACGAGGAGGGCACGTGGAAGTGGGTCGGTGGACCGGACAACGGCGTCGCCTTCTGGCGCGGCTGCTCGGCGACCCACGCATCGAACCCCGGCACGGCGCTCGGCTTCGCACAGTGGTCGACCGGCGAGCCGAACAACTTCATCAACAACACCGACAAGTGCGGCAACGGCAATCAGACGCAGATCGGCGAGGACTGCATGGTCACGAACTGGACCGACAACTCCACCGCAGAGACCGTCGGGTACTGGAACGACGTGCCGTGCGGCAATAACGCCTACACGGCGCGTCGCGTCCGCGGCTACGTCGTCGAGTACGGCAACCTGCCAACCGGCGGCGCGTACACCGGCGTCGACCGCCTGACGACCAACCTCACGCCGCGGCCGTACGCCAACCCGAAGAAGATCATCCCGAACTTCTTCAAGAACGTCTTCGCGAAGCTGTTCCAGTCCAAGAAGCGCACGCCGATCAAGAACGCGAACAAGCAGCCGACGACGTTCACGTACATCACGCGCCTGAAGTTCACGAACCCGGGCACGTACGTCGTCGCGATCAAGCGGGCCGACGGCAAGGGCTCGCCGTACCAGATGCTGAAGGGCACCAAGGTGCAGACGATGGACGGCGGCGAGGTGCAGGACGCGGTCGTTCTCAAGAGCAACGAGTGGAAGACCACGGTCACCATCAAGGAGCCGAACGGCCGCCTGAACCTCAAGCCGATCCTGAAGACCGACAACTGGGACAAGAAGCCGGGCACCGAGACGGTCGTCCAGCTGAAGAACTCGTCGAACCAGAAGTGCCAGCTGGGATGGTGCCAGGGCAGCCCCATCCCGGCGAAGTAGCGCACATGCGCTGAGCGCACGACGATCGGGCCCGTCTCCCCTCGGGGAGGCGGGCCCTTTCTCGTTTCAGAAGCCCTGGAGCCGCCGGGATGCGGCGACCGACCGGGCCACCGCGTCTCGCCGCGAAGCGCGCCTAGTCGCGCGAGAGCGGCTTGTACTTGATGCGATGCGGCGTATCCGCGTCGGCGCCGAGCTGCTTGCGGCGGTGCTCCTCGTACTCGGCGTACGAGCCCTCGAACCACGTCACCTGCGAATCGCCCTCGAAGGCGAGGATGTGCGTGGCGACGCGGTCCAGGAACCAGCGATCGTGGGTGATCACGACGGCGCAGCCGGGGAAGTCGTTGAGCGCGACCTCGAGGGCCCGCAGCGTGTCGACGTCGAGGTCGTTCGTCGGCTCGTCAAGGAGCAGCAGGTTGCCGCCGCTCTTCAGCAGCTTGGCGAGGTGCACGCGATTGCGCTCACCGCCCGACAGCTTGCCGACGAGCTTCTGCTGGTCCGCGCCCTTGAAGTTGAAGGAGGCGACGTAGGCGCGCGAGGGCATCTCGCGCTTGCCGACATTGATGATGTCGAGCCCATCCGAGATCTCCTCCCAGATGTTCTTGTTCGGGTCGAGCTCGGCGCGGCTCTGGTCCACGTAGGCCATCTGCACCGTCTCGCCGATCACGATCTCGCCCCCATCAACGGGCTCCTGCCCGGCGATCATGCGAAACAGCGTCGTCTTGCCGGCGCCGTTCGGGCCGATGATGCCGACGATGCCGTTCGGCGGCAGGTTGAACGACAGGTCCTCGACGAGCAGCTTGTCGCCGAAGGCCTTGGTCACGTGCTCGGCACGCACCACGACGTCGCCGAGACGCGGGCCAGCGGGAATGTGGATCTCGACAGCGTCGAGCTTGACGTTCTGCTCCTCGGCCAGCATCTCGTCGTACGCGGCGAGACGCGCCTTCGACTTGGCCTGCCGCGCCTTCGGGCTGGCGCGCACCCACTCGAGCTCCTTGGCGAGGGTGCGCTGACGCGCGGAGCCCTGCTTCTCCTCGAGGGCGAGGCGCTCCTGCTTCTGGATCAGCCAGCCGGAGTAGTTCCCCTCGAACGGGATGCCGCGGCCGCGGTCGATCTCGAGGATCCAGCCGGCCACGTTGTCGAGGAAGTAGCGATCGTGGGTGACCGCGATCACGCAGCCCTCGTAGTCGTGCAGGAAGCGCTCGAGCCATGCAACCGACTCGGCGTCGAGGTGGTTGGTCGGCTCGTCGAGCAGGAGGAGATCGGGCGACGAGAGCAGCAGGCGGCAGAGCGCGACGCGGCGCTTCTCACCGCCGGACAGCTTCGAGACGTCGGCGTCGCCCGGCGGCAGGCGCAGCGCGTCCATCGCGATGTCGAGGCGGCGGTCCATGTCCCACGCGTCGGCCTTGTCGATCTTGTCCTGGACGCGACCCTGCTCCTCGAGCAGCTCCGCCATCTCGTCGTCGCTCATCGGCTCCGCGAACCTCATCGAGAGCTCCTCGAAGCGCTTGAGCAGGTCGCGCAGCTCGCCGAGGCCGTCCTCCACGTTGCCGCGGACGTCCTTGCTCTCGTCGAGATCGGGCTCCTGCGAGAGGTAGCCGACCGTCGCGCCGGGATGCAGCTTCATGTCGCCGCTCGAGGCCTCTTCGAGAC
>JBPCSK010000363.1:0-1270 GCA_051007275.1 Gaiellales bacterium
GCTCATATGCGTTACCAGCGGTAGTGCGCGAAGGCCTTGTTCTCCTGCGCCATTCGGTAGATGTCGTCCTTGCGCTTGAACGCGCCGCCCTGCTGGTTCGTCGCGTCGAGGATCTCGGCGGCGAGGCGCTCGTCCGAGCCGCGCTCGCGGCGCTGCCGGGCGAACGTGACCAGCCAGCGGACCGCCAGCGTGCGGGCGCGGCGCGTGGGCACCTCGACCGGGACCTGATAGTTGGCACCACCGACGCGGCGGCTGCGGGTCTCGAGGACCGGCGTGACCGACTTGATCGCCTGCTCGAGCACCTCGACGGGCTCGCGGCCCGACTTCTCGGCGACGATCGCGAGGGCGCCGTAGACGATGCGCTCAGCGGTGGAGCGCTTGCCGTCCAGCATGACCTTGTTGATCACCTGCGTGACCAGGGTCGAGCTGTAGACGGGGTCCGGGATCAGCTCGCGGGGGGTGATATCTGCGCGACGGGGCATTAGCTCTTCTTCGCTCCATACTTCGAGCGGGCCTGCTTGCGGTCGGCGACGCCGGACGTGTCCAGCGCGGCGCGGATGACCTTGTAGCGGACGCCCGGGAGGTCCTTGACGCGGCCGCCGCGGATCAGCACGACGCTGTGCTCCTGCAGGTTATGGCCGACGCCGGGGATGTAGGCGGTGACTTCCATGCCGTTCGAGAGGCGGACGCGGGCGACCTTGCGCAGAGCCGAGTTCGGCTTCTTGGGGGTCGTCGTGTAGACGCGCGTGCAGACGCCGCGCTTCTGCGGGGCACCCTTGAGCGCCGGGGTCTTCGTCTTGGCCGTCTCGGGGGTTCGCGGCTTGCGAACCAGCTGGTTGATCGTGGGCATGGACTCCGAAGTCCGCTTTCCGTTGGGCGCCTGAAGGCGCACGTTGACATGCACGGCCGAAGCCGCAGCCCGGGGACTCTACGGCATCTGGCCGAAAGCGCCAAACGAGAACCGTCACCCCCGAGGGGCCGGGTTCCCGCTTGGGTCCTGGGTGGGCGCGCTCCGGCCGGGCCGGAAGGCATAGGCGAGTTGTACGGAACGGGTCGGACGGGACCCGGATTTGGCTCAGGGGCTGAGGAACTGGAGACTCAACGACGTTCGCTGCCCCATTCCCAGCACGTCGAGGTCACCGCCCGATGTCTGACGCGCAACGAGCGCCACGCCCTCACCTGCCGTCAGGTACACGATCGCACTGACATTGAGTTCCCCTGGTTGGCCACTCTCCGTGGCAGCGCTCTGCTGCTCTCCGTCGTACGGCAC
>JBPCSK010000364.1:0-2992 GCA_051007275.1 Gaiellales bacterium
CGTCGCCGAGCCCGCGGCCACCGGCCACGAGCACGTCGGCAGCGCCGATGTCGGGACCGGAGTCCTCGGCATCCTCGTGGCCGACCAGCTGGACGGCCTGCGAGTACGCCTTGAACGCGGGCGCGAAGCGCTCGACCGGCGCCGAGCCACCGTTGCCCTCCGTCGCCGCGAAGGCATTGGAGCGCGTGACGACGACGCCGACGGGGGTCGTGAAGCCGCAGTGCGCGAGCACCGAGTCGCCGAGGCCCGAGCGACGGGTGACGAGTGCGCCGCCCTCCGCGTGGAGCTCGACGGCGTCGATCACGATGCCGGCGCCGAGGCGCGCTGCGAGGCCAGCCATGGCGTCAGCCGCCATGATCGACGCGCCGGCGAGCCAGTAGCGGTACTGGCCGCTCTCCTGCGCCGAGGCGCACGCATCGACAACGGGCTGGGCGATGCCGCTGGCGAGCGCCGCATCGTCGGCGACGCGCACCTTCGACGCGCCGAAGCCGCCGAGGGCGCCCATCGCCGCGTCGTCCAGGCCGGAGCCGCAGACGATCGCCTCGACCGGCTCGCCGAGCGCGGCGCCAAGACGGGCCGCCTCCTCGAGCACGCCGAGGGACCCCTTGGCGATCTCGCCGCCCTGGACCTCACAGAGAACCGCGATGCCGGCCATTACGCGACCACCTTCTTCTCGATCAGGAACGCGACGAGCTGCTCGGCGGCCGAGCCGTCGTCCTCGATGACGATCGTGTCGCCACGACCTTCGGGCTTGGACAGACCGGAGACCGACGTGCCGGCCCCCGCGGCGCCGACCGTCCCGGCGTCGACGCCGAGGTCGGCGAGCGACAGGACCTCATGCGGCTTGCGCTTGGCGCCCATGATCGCAGGCAGCGGCGGGTAGCGCGGGTCGTTGATCGCATCGGAGACCGACACGACGCACGGCGTCGTGGCCTTGACGGTGTCGTAGCCCGTCTCGACCTGGCGCTTGACCGTCACGGCGCCGTCGCCCAGCTCGATCGAGGCGGCCTGCGTGACGCAGGGCAGCTCCAGCAGCTCGGCGACCATGCCGGCCATGACGTAGGACTCGGAGTCCGCGGCCTGCTGGCCGAGCAGGATCAGGTCGTAGTTGCCACGCTTGAGCGCCGCGGCGAGAATCCGCGCGGTGCCGAGCAGGTCGCTGCCAGCTGCGGCCTCGTCGGCGATATGGACCGACTGATCGCCGCCCTGCGCGAGGGCGCGATCGACCGAGCGGCCAGCGCTCTCGGGGCCGACGGTGACGACGGTGATCTCCGTGTCGGGTGCCGGACCCTCCTTGATCTGGACGGCCGCCTCGATCGCATGCCGATCGTACGGATTGAGCGTGTTCTCGCCGCTGCGGACGAGTCGATTCGTGCCCTCATCGATCCGCTTCTCAGCGGTCGGGTCCGGGACTTCCTTGACGCAGATCGCGATGCGCACTGATTCGCCTCCTGAAGATGCCGTTGGCAACGATACCCAACGTCGTCAGATGATTCGCCGGGTTCAGGCCGCTCGGCTGAACGGACCGCGCACGCGCGACCAGCGCCGACGCGCGATCGCGGCCGTCTCGGGGATGTCCGCACCCCGCGCTGCAGCGATGCCTGCGGCGACCACGGCCTCCTCGATGTGCCCGGCGCGGCGCAGGATCGTGCTCGCCAGGGCGATCTCGTCTGCGGGCGAGCCGGCGTCCTCGACGATGCCGCGCGCCAGCTCGACGGCGACGTCGCGCCGATAGGCGCCCTGGTCCATCAGGTAGGAGGCTGCACGAGCTGCGCTCATGGCCTCAACCTACCCGCGCCGCGGCGAATCGCAGGGTTGCGGGACACGTCTGAACACAACCCTAACGATCGCCTTCACCAGCGAGTTGCTGCGCTGCAGGTCGGGAAATCGTCGTTTCGGGGGCCGATTGTGAAGGCGACGGGCGGCGTTCACCAATCCGGAACGGAACGTCCCCAATCGCTTCACCCATGACGCTTCGCCCGCTGCCTACCTTGGAGCCATGCCGCGAACCGCGCGGAGATTCCAGGAGGAAACGTGAACACCAAGAGTCGTCTCATCGCACTCGGAACCTGCGCGGCGATCGGCGCTGCGCTGGCCATCCCGTCGATCGGCGGCGCTGATGCGCCGGTGCCGCTCGCCCGTAACGCGTACGCCGTCAGCGGCTACAAGGTCTCGCCCAACGGCAAGCAGCCCCGGTCGATCGTGCCGACGAACGCGAACGGCAAGCTGCCCGACCGCGTCATCGACATCTCCACGGTCCAGCCGGGCAAGTCGATCTACGGCGCGATCGGCGTCCAGTGGCTGGCCACCGTCGGCAAGGTCTCAGCCGCCTCGGGGTTCAAGGACTCCTGCTCCGCCAATCCCGGTCCGGGCAAGTCCTACCAGCCCTGCATGGGAGCGGCCGCGTCCTTCCCGCTGCCGCTCCCGAAGCGCATCGGCCTGACCAACTTCGGCATCGTCGGCGGCGCCGTTGAGGATCCCGAGTGCAGCGGCACGTACGAGAAGCCGACCGCGCCGGCTGGCCACCTCTGCATCTACCCCGGTCATGAGAAGGGGTACTACAGCGAGGACGAGGCCGAGATCCAGAACATCGCCAAGAACGGCGAGGGCAACTGGGACGTGATGGCCTACGTCGCCTCCGGCACGGCCGGCCGCTACGGCTTCCGCATCGAGGCCAAGGCCAACACCGCTGGTGCAGCCAAGTTCTTCGCCTCGTGGGCCTACACCGCCCCGACCGGCGCGGACGCCACCTCCTAACCCCCACCTCAACAAGGAACCTGACACCATCATGCGACTCTCTCCCAAGACCCTGATCGCCGGAACGGTTGCCGCCGCGATCCTCGCGGTCGTGCCGGCTGCCGGCGCCACCAC
Source organism: Gaiellales bacterium (assembly GCA_051007275.1). Classification (GTDB taxonomy): domain Bacteria; phylum Actinomycetota; class Thermoleophilia; order Gaiellales; family F1-60-MAGs149; genus F1-60-MAGs149. Next base: position 2,872 of record JBPCSK010000364.1, read on the forward strand.
GTACCAGACCGGCGGCTCGACCGGCATGCAGGTCGTCGCCTCGGCACTCGCCCAGGCGTACACCAAGAAGACGAGCGGCAAGGTGCGCTTCACCGTCGCGGGCGGCGGCTCGGGCGCCGGC
>JBPCSK010000365.1:0-1960 GCA_051007275.1 Gaiellales bacterium
CCGAGCTCTGCGCACCCGCACCAACACCCTGCGCAGCGGGCGCCTCAGCGATCCGTCGATCCTCGAGCGCCTCGTCCAGCCCGAGGAGCGCGGGGTCCCGCTCGTCACGGTGCACGACGCCGCACCGCACGCGCTGTCGTTCCTCGGCGCTGCCTTCGCCGCCCCGCTGATTCCGCTCGGCGTGGACCGATTCGGGCAGTGCGGCTCGCAGCCCGAGGTCTACGAGTGGCTTGACCTCAGCGCCGAGGCGATCGCCGAGGCCGCCATCGCGGGTCTCTGGCGTCCCGATCAGTGACGGACCTGCCGGATCACGTCGCCCGCAATCGGCGGCAGTGGGACAGCTGGGCCGCCGATTACGTGGAGGCGGGCGAGCGATCCTGGGCGGGCGAGCCGAAGTGGGGGCTGTTCGGGATCGCGGACACGGAGGTGGGCGTCCTGCCGGCGTCGCTCGTCGGAATCGACACGATCGAGCTCGGCTGCGGCACGGGCTACGTCTCGGCCTGGCTGGCCCGGCGCGGCGCCCGGCCGGTGGGCATCGACAACTCCGAGCAGCAGCTCGCAACCGCACGGCGCCTGCAGGACGAGCACGGGATCGCGTTCCCGCTGCACCATGGCAACGCCGAGCAGACGCCGTTCGCCGACGACAGCTTCGATCTCGCGATCTCCGAGTACGGCGCCAGCATCTGGTGCGATCCGCACGCCTGGATCCCAGAGGCGGCGCGGATCCTGCGCCCCGGCGGTGAGCTGATCTTCCTCGTCAACTCGGTGCTCTCCATCCTCTGCCTTGGCGACAACGCCACGGACGTCGCGGCGGACCGGCTCGTGCGTCCGCAGCGGGGCATGCACCGCTTCTCGTGGCCCGACGATGACTCGGTCGAGTTCCACCTGTCGCACGGCGATCAGCTGCGCCTCCTGCGCAGCTGCGGCTTCGAGGTAGAGGACATCATCGAGCTGTACGTGCCGCCCGACGCGACCACGCGGTACTCGTTCATGACGTCCGAGTGGGCGTCGCAGTGGCCGGTCGAGGAGATCTGGCGCGCGCGCCTGCGCGGGTGATCTACGCCAGCCGGCGGACGAAGATCAGCGAGGCGACGGCGACAATCGCGAGCATCAGCAGCGACAGCTCCGCGCCAGCCGAGCCGTGCACGAGTCCGGCGCTGATGGCGCCAAGGGCAGCGGCCGGACCCCAGAACATGTTCATCAGGAACGTGGCATGCGCCGGGTCGCCGCCGAGCTCATGCACGCCATCGCCGACGAGCGCGAGGCCGGGACCGGCCACCGCGAGCATGAACGCGCCCGCGACGGCGATCAGCGCGACCGTCGAGATCTCGAACGACGCGGCGATGATCAGGAAGACCGCGATGGCGGCGACCGTCAGCGCGAGCATCAGCGGCCTGCGTCGGCCGAGACGGTCGCTGGCCTTGCCGATGCGCGGTGCCACGAACACGTTGATCACGGCGATGCCGCTGAACGCGATGGCGATGATGGTCGAGCTCGCACCCATCTCATCGAGGCGGTAGGTGCCCGACAGCGTCAGCACGCCGAGGGCGAAGCCCGGCACCGAGGTGATCCACAGGCCCGTGCGAACCTTCGCCGATGACAGGTAGTGCCACATGGTGCGCATCGGGGCGTGCTCGGTGTTGGGCACCGTCGGGAGACGCGAGATCAGCCCGGCGATGACAGCCTGACCGGCGGCAACTGCGGCGAAGACGGGACCGCGGCCGACCTCCACGGCGACCGTGCCGATCAGCGGCCCGATGGCCGAGCCGGCGGCGGAGCCACTGTAGACCGTCCCGATCGCCATGCCGCGCTGCTCCCGGCCGGCGATCGCGCCCGCGGCCGCCAGCTGGCCCGTGTACGCGATCACGCTGCCGACGCCGACGAGCAGCCGCGCGACCATCAGGACGGGAAAGGTCTCGCCGAGCGCGAATCCCAGCGTGGCGATGGCGACGCACCCGAC
>JBPCSK010000366.1:0-5674 GCA_051007275.1 Gaiellales bacterium
GTCAGGCGGCAGGTCAGCGCCGCCCCGCTGCAGCCAGCGCCCCAGCCGAGAAAGTCTGCGTTGGGCGCCTCCTTGGCGGTCAGCTTGACCTGGGAGTTCAGGTCGAAATCCTGACTGCAGGTGACATTGCAGGCAAGCCGGGCAGGGTCCGAGTAGATCCACCCGAGCGGCGTACCGTCCTTGACGAGATCGAGGACGGCCGTCGACGGATCGGGCGTCGGAACTGGTGGGGGCGTGGGGCCAGGCGTCGGCGTCGGTTCAGGCGCGATGGGGACGAACTGCGCCTTCACCGTTGCATCCGTAACGGGTATGAGCAGGCAGGCGGGTTCGGTTCCGGAGCATCCCGCCCCGTCCCACCCGGAGAACCGCATGCCTGGCGCGGGGGTAGCGCTCAGCACGATTGGGACGTCCACGAGAAAGGCCGCCGCGCACGTCGCGCCGCACACGATTCCGGTGGGATCGGAGGTCACGCTTCCCCGTCCGCTGACGTCCACCGCAACCGTGGCCGTCGAGGGCGGAAACGGGCCGACGATGCGGGCGAACTTCGCCTCGACGGTGACGGGCTTCGTAATGATGAAGGTGCACGTGGTGTCGTCGGAGGCACACGTGGACTCCGCCGGAAGCCCGCTCCACTCCTTGAACTGCGACCCGGTGGGTTGGGTTGCGACGAGCGTGACCGTGCCGTTCACGCGAGCCGTGCTTGCACAGGTGCGTTCGACCCCAATGCACTGAACGGGGGTGGTCGCAAAGGTGTTGGTGGCGGTGACCATCCCCACGCCGTCGCCGGTGAGTCGGACGTTGAGCGGGACGGGCGATCCTGGTGCCGGCGCCGCAAACGTTGCGGTCACCGACGTGTTCGCATTCATCACGATGTCGCACGTGCCGTCTTCCATCGAACACGAACCGGTCGACCCCGCCGAGAGCCGGAGGCTCGTCAGCTGTCCACCCGTGCCGGGCCCCGCTGCCGCCACGAGCGACACGGTCGAGCCAGCCGGGAAATCCGCCACGCAGGCATCCGGGCAGTTGATGGCGGTGTCACCGACGCTGACGATGATTCCGAGGGCGGCCGCATCGCCTGCGCGATCGATCGTCAGCGTTCGCGTCGCCGCGGCCTCGATGGCGACGCTCGTCGGGCCTTGACGCCCGAAACCCGTGACGGAGGGGTAGTGATCCGGCAGCGGGTTGCTGCCGTCGAATCCCATCACGCCGATGCCCTTGCCGGACGAGGTGGTCCAGTAGATGGCATCACCATCGCTCGCGACGTCGCTCGGTGCGTCCCCGCTCCCGACCGACAGGCTCGTGACCGACCCGCCGTTGATCGAGGCGCGACCGATCGGGCCACCGCCCTCGCTGGTGGTCCACAGCAGCGTCGATCCGACGCCAGTGAGCTCCGACGCGCCGGTCACCAACGTGCGAATGAACCCGGTGTCGATGCCTGTGCCGTCGACGTTCGCGCGCCCGATACCCGATCCTGGCACCGTCCAGTAGACATGCGATGCATCGGCCCAGAGTCCGTTGGTCGCGGATGCAACCCCGATGTAACCGCAGTCGTGATCATCATCGTCGTGATCGCCGACGTATCCGAAACCCAGCGGCAGGCGCGCGATCGCATGCGCCTCGCCGTCGAGCCAGTAGAGGTACCCGCCCGCCACGGCGAGCGCCTCGGGATCGCCGCAGTGGCCCGTGGAGAGTCGGATGCGAGCGCTCCCATCCAGGCGCGAGCGATAGACCACGCGTGCTGACTCGTGGTCGTCGCGCAGGGCGGAAGCCGTCGACTCCGGTCCTCGCGCTGTCCAATACAGATAGCCATCGGCGACGACGAGGTCCTCCGGCGCTCGGCCTGCTGACGTCGTGAGCAGGGTGCCGCCTGCGGGATTGGCGACCGGGGTCCGCCCCAGCGCGCCACCTGCGTGATCGGACGAATCTCTCACGGACCCGGCATCGGTGGTCCAATAAAGCGACGACGCCGGCGAGGCTCCCGCGCTCGCGACTTCACAGCCGCAAACGGCGAGTAGAACGATGAGCGCGGTAGCAGCAAGTCGGAGGTGCGCCACGTCGCGATGATACCGGCGCTGCGCCGCACCTTGTCAGATGGTGCTCCCGCACACAGGCGCGGCGAGCGCGCTCCGTGGCGGCGCGATTCGCCTATCGATCGGGGACGTTCATGGCTCGCAGCTCGGTGCGCAGCCCCTCGGAGCTGCGCTGGAGTTCGGCGAGTCGACGCATCTCGTCACCACTGGCGGACCCCTCCTCGACACGCACGCGGAGTGGCCCGATCTCATCGTCCGCGGCACGCAGCTGCACCTGCAGCACCAGTTCGCGGAGCGCCACACGGCCGGCAGCCTCGTCCGGGATGATCCCCGCCGCGGGGTCCCAGCGGCCCACCAGCGCGTAGAGCTCGGCCACGACATCCTCGGCGCCCGGTGGCGTCTCGGGGTCCTTCCCCTCCAGCCTCGCCTGCACCCAGGGCACCAGCGCCTGGTGTGACGGGTCGCGCAAGGCCGGCGCCGTCTCGGCGAGGGCATCGAGTCCGTCGAAGGGCAATGCCAAGCACGCTGCCAGCAGCTCACGCTCGACGCGCGTGCGCTGATCCAGCCGGCGGCGGGCGCGGTCGACCGCGCCGTCCTGCGCGACGGGCTGCCCGATCCGGGCGCCGCGCGTGAGGCGCGCCTCGAGCTCGGCGTCGAGTCGCAGCGCGTCGGCCACGCGCCGCACCTGGGCGGAGCGATCCGGTGTGGGCGGCGCGTCAGAGAGGATCGAGCGCAGCTGCGCGTACACGGCATCGATGCCGTCCTCGTCGCGTCGCGCCAGCGCTCGACCGACGAGGAACGCGAGCACGCTCACGGCGCCGGCGAACGCCTGCTCGACCGTCTCCTTGCCGCCCTCGGCGATCTCGGCGGGATCCTGGCCGGCAGGCAGCGGCACGATCTTGACCTCGAAGCCCTTCTGCTCGGCGAGCCGCATGCCGCGCAGCGCGGCGTCCTGCCCGGCCTGATCCGCGTCGAACGCAAGCACGAGCGTGGCGCACAAGCGCCGCAGCTCGGTCAGCTGCTCCTCGGTGAGACTCGTGCCCATCGAGGCGACGGCCTCGTCGACGCCCACGGCGTGCAGCGCGATCACGTCGGTGTACCCCTCGACGATCACGGCGCGCCCGCTCTTGGCGATCGGACCGCGCGCGTGGTGCAGGCCGTAGAGCAGCTTGCCCTTGTGGAAGAAGGGCCCCTCAGGCGAGTTGATGTACTTCGGTCCCTCCGCCCCGGGCATCACGCGCCCGGCGAACCCCCGCACCCGGCCGCGGCCGTCGAAGAGCGGGAAGACGATGCGTCCACGCAGGCGATCGATCGGCCCGTTGCGTCCCTCGCTCGCCACGCCGGAGGCCAGCAGCTCCTCGTTCGTATAGCCCTTGCCCTTGGCACCCTGCACGACGCGTTCCCACGCATCGGGCGCGAAGCCGATGCGCCAGTGGGCGATCAGGTCGGCTCCGAGCCTGCGCTCCACGAGGTACGCACGCGCTGCTTCGGCCTCCGGGCTCTCCTTGAGCACGCGCTCGTAGTAGGCGCACGTCTCCTCGAGCAGGCGCTCGACGCGCTTCTCGCGCTCGATCTCGCGCGCCTCCGTCGGCGACAGCTCCTCGTACTCGATTGGCACGCCGTAGCGCTCGGCGAGACGCTCGACCGCTTCGGGAAAATCGCAGGCCTCGAGCTCCATCACGAACTTGAAGACGTCGCCGCTCACGCCGCAGCCGAAGCAGTGGTAGAGCTTCTGAGCCGGCTCGATCGAGAAGCTCGCCGTCTTCTCATCGTGGAAGGGGCAGCGCGCCATGGCGCGGATGCCCTGCTGCCGCACCTGCCCGGTGCGCGCCGCGACGAGCTCGACCAGGTCGGCGCGCTCACGCACCTTCTCCACGGTGGCCCGGTTGATGCGTCCGGCCACGCCTAGAACCGCCAGGCGCTCGGCTCGAAGCGATCCCGATAGGCGCGCAGCGCATAGCGGTCCGTCATCCCAGCCACGTGGTCGACCACGCGGGTCTCGAAGGGATCGTCGCCCGCAGGAACCTCGCCCGGATGCTCGAGGTACCAGGCGAACAGCGACTGCACGACGTTGCGGATGCGCGCGCGCTCGGTCTGCGTCGCCGGGCGCATGTAGACCTCCTCGAACATGAAGGCGCGCAGCTCGAGCAGCGCCTCGGCATACGGCGTGGTCTGCTGGATGTCCTGCATGCGCGCCGACTCCTCGACGAGGTCATGGACGAGCGCGTCGATACGGCGCGCCGCCGTGGAGCCGAGCAACGCGACGGGACCGTCGGGCAGCCGCGCAGGGTCGAGCACGCCCGCTCGCACAGCGTCGTCGATGTCGTGATTGATGTACCCGAAGCGGTCGACGAGCTTGACGATGCGCGCCTCGGGCGTGCGCGGCACGACCGGACCGGTGTGGTTGAGGATGCCGTCGCGCACCTCGTCGGTGAGGTTGAGCCCGCGACCGTTGCGCTCGAGATGCTCGACCATGCGCAGCGAGTGCTCGTTGTGGTGGAAGCGGCGACCGGTGCGTTCCTCGAGCGCGTCGGAGAGCGCCTCCTCCCCCGTATGCCCGAAGGGAGGGTGCCCGAGGTCGTGCCCGAGCGCGATCGCCTCGGTCAGATCCTCGTTGAGCCCCAAGGCGCGCGCGACCGCGCGCGCGATGCCCGTCACCTCCAGCGTGTGCGTGAGCCGCGTGCGGAAGTGATCCCCCTCAGGCGCGATGAAGACCTGCGTCTTGTGCTTGAGCCGCCGAAAGGCCTTCGAGTGCACGATGCGGTCGCGATCGCGCTGAAACGGCGTGCGCAGGCGGCAGGCCTCCTCCGCGTGGGCACGGCCCCGCGAATCGGCCGTGCGCGTGGCCCATGGCACCAGCCGCGCGCCCTCCTCGCGGAGCATCCGCTCGAGGAAGCCATCGGCCACCGGGCCGGACAGCGCCTCTTCGCGCTCCGCAGGGGAAAGGTCGGTCACACCTCGTAGCGTAGTCAACGCCTCGTAGTCGGGCGCATGCCCCACGGGCTTACACTCAGATGATCACGGGCACGGTGCCGCCGTCGACGCCCCAGGCGGACCCCGTGACGTACGACGAGCGGGCGCTGCAGAGCAGGGCGATCACGTCCGCGATCTCCTCGGGCTCCGCCATGCGCCCGATCGGCCGGCCGGCTCCCGCCTTGGCCAGGGCCTCCTCGCGCGTGCCGTCGCCCTTGTTCTGGTCGGCCAGACCGCCGTCGGCAAGCCACGTGGGCGTGTGCGTCGGCCCGGGGCAGACGGCGTTGACGAGCACGCCGTTCTTGGCCTCCTGGTCCGACACGAGCTTGGAATACGACAGCAGCGCGGCCTTCATCACGCTGTAATCCGGCATACCGCCGGACGGGCGCTTGCCGGCCGTGGAGGACACGAGCACGACGCGCGCCTGATCGCTCTGGCGCAGGTGCGGCAGGGCGGCGGTCGTCGCGCGGATGTGGCTCATGAGATTCCCCTGGAAGCACGCCTCCCAGTCCGCGTCCGTCACGTCGGCGAGCTTGCGCGCTACCGCGAAGCCCACGTTGGCGACCAGTGCGTCGAGGTGACCAAACCGTTCCACCGTGGCGGCGACGGCGGCCTCGGGCACGCCGGGAGCGGCGAGATCGCCTGCGAAGCCGAAGGCCTCAGCGCCCAGT
>JBPCSK010000367.1:0-5324 GCA_051007275.1 Gaiellales bacterium
CACGAATGCCGCGAACGAGGACAGCACATCGCTGGCGAAGTGCAGCATCGTCGCGTTGGCGTTGAGATTGCCCCGTGCCCCGGCGCGCAGGAGCAGGAGCACCGGGATCAGGTTCAGCACGATCGCGATGACGCTGATCACCGCCACGCCGCCGCCCTGCACCGGCTGCGGGTGCACGAGCCGCGTGACCGCCTCGTAGCCGAGGCCGGCCGACAGCACGATCAGGAGCACGGCGTTGACCACCGCGGCAAGCACCTCCGCCCGGCGGTAGCCGAACGTCCGCGCACCGCGCGGCGGCAGTCCCGCGAGCCACGCCGCGCCGACCGCCAGCAGCACCGCCACCGCATCGGAGAGGTTATGCACGGCGTCGGAGATCAGCGCCAGCGAGTCGAACGCGACCGCGCCGCCGATCTGGATGACGCCCAGCAGGAGCGTCAGCACCAGCGAGATCCAGAGGGCCCGTCCCGTGGTCATGCCGTGGCTATGCCCATGATGATCATGGCCATGCCCGCCGTGCGAATGCCCGTGATGATGCGCCACGACGGGATCCTATCGGCTTGCTACCTCCGGTCTTCGTACGTTTTCCCGCGATCTTTCGTATGCTGCAGTCTCGAACTCGTTCGAAGGGGAATCTAGGGTGAGCAGCAGCACAGCGGTCACGCTCATCGCCGGCGACGGCGTTGGGCCCGAGGTCGCGGAATCCGCGCGCAAGATCGTCGACGCCGCCGGCGTCAAGATCGACTGGCACGAGCACGAAGCCGGTGCCGAGGTCTTCAAGAAGGGCGACGCCACCGGCGTGCCGAAGGAGACCATCGAGTCGATCGAGAAGACGCGCGTCGTCCTGAAGGGGCCGCTTGCGACCCCCGTCGGCTTCGGCGAGAAGAGCGCCAACGTGACGCTCCGCAAGCTGTTCGAGACGTACGCGAACATCCGCCCCGTCCGCGAGATGCCGGGCGTGCCGACCCCGTACTCGGGCCGCGGCATCGACCTCGTCGTCGTGCGCGAGAACGTCGAGGATCTCTACGCCGGCATCGAGCACATGGAGACGCCGGACGTCGCCCAGACGCTGAAGCTCATCTCCCGCAAGGGCTGCGAGAAGATCGTCAAGCTCGCCTACGCGCTGGCGGAGGCCGTGAACCGCACGAACGTCGCCTGTGCCACCAAGGCGAACATCATGAAGATGACCGAGGGCATGCTCAAGCGCACGTTCGAGGAGATCGCGCCCGAGCATCCCGAGATCGACTCGTGGCACGTGATCGTCGACAACTGCGCCCACCAGCTGGTCAAGCGGCCGGAGCAGTTCGAGATGATCATCACCACGAACATGAACGGCGACATCCTGTCGGACCTCACGTCCGCGCTGGTCGGCGGCCTCGGCTTCGCCCCCTCCGCGAACCTCGGCACCGACGTCGCGATCTTCGAGGCCGTGCACGGCTCGGCGCCGAAGTACGCCGGCCAGGACACGATCAACCCGACCGCGATGATCCTCTCCGCTGTCCTCATGCTCCGCCACATCGGCGAGCTGGAGGCCGCCTCGACGATCGAGAACGCCGTGATGGCGACGCTCGCCCAGGGCATCCGCACGCGCGACGTGATGGGTGACGAGGGCTCGGTCGGCACGACCGCGTACACCGAGGCGATCATCGGCAACCTCGGCAACAAGGTCGACGAGTGGCAGGCGCGCGAGGTCAAGCGGGTCAAGATGCCCGTGCCCCGCAAGGAGGCCGCGTTCGTCATCCCCGAGTCCGTCGAGCTGATCGGCGTCGACGTCTTCTTCCAGACGGAGGAGGAGCCGGAGGTCGTTGGCCTCGCCGCACAGGCGATCGCCGAGGGCACCAAGCTCGAGCTGAAGATGGTCGAGTGCCGCGGCACGCAGGTGTGGCCGAAGACCAGCGCCGAGCTGGACCCGACCGACGTCATGCGCGCGCGCTTCATCACGCGTGGCAGCGTGATCACCAGCGAGGAGATCCTGGAGCTGCTCGGCAACTTCGGCGGCCGGTTCAACTGGGTGCACGTGGAGAAGCTGCGCATGTTCGACGGCGAGCCGTCGTTCTCGCGCGCCCAGGGCGAGAAGTAGCACGCGGGGTGCATGGGATCCCCGCTCGGGGATCCCATTCACTACCGTTTGGTTGTGAAAGCGGTATGATGCGCGCGATGGAAAGTCGATCCCCATGATCTTCGAGCAGCTCATCTACACCGATCTCGGCTGTGCCTCGTACCTCGTGGGCTGCCAGCAGGTCAACGAGGCGATCGTCGTCGATCCCGCCCTCGACACGCGCTCGCTAATGCGCGCCCTCGAGTACCACAAGGCGAAGCTCGTCGGCGTGATCGAGACCCACACGCACGCCGACCACATCTCCGGCCATGGCGCCCTGGCGCTCGAGCTGGGCATCCCGGTCTACGTCTCGGCCCTCGCCGGTGCCGAGCACGAGCACATCGGGCTCAAGGACGGCGACAGCGTGCACGTCGGGAACATCGAGCTCAAGGCGATGCACACGCCCGGTCACCGCCCCGAGCACATCGCGGTGCAGGTGATCGACCACACGCGCTCCGACGAGCCGTGGCTGGTGCTCACCGGCGACAGCCTCTTCGTCGGCGACGTCGCCCGGCCGGACCTCGCCGTCGATGGCCAGGAGGGCGCCGCGGTGCTCTACAGCACGATCCAGGAGCGCCTGCTCAAGCTCGACGACGGCGTCGAGATCTTCCCCGGGCACGTCGCGGGCTCGCTGTGCGGCCGCGGCATGAGCGCCAAGCCCTCCACCACCCTCGGCTTCGAGCGGCGCTTCAACGACATGCTCCAGCCGATGGGCGAGGATGCTTTCGTCGCCGCCGCGAATGCCGGACTGGCGTCCAAGCCCCCGATCCTCGGCCGGATCGTCGACGCGAATCGCGGTCCGCTCGTCGCACGTCCGTCCCTCCCGCAGCACCTCGACGCGCTCCCGACTGACGGTCCGCTGCTCGATGTGCGCGCCACGGCCGACGTCGTCCACGGCACCGTGCCCGGCGCCTACCACGTGCCCGTCAACCAGACGGGATTCGGCACGCGCGCGGGCTTCCTGCTCGATCCCGACGTGCCCACGACGATCATCGCCGACGATGAGGCGCAGGCCGAGCACGCCGCGCGCGCGCTGCAGGCGATCGGGCACTTCACCCAGCGCGGCTGGGTTCGCGCCGGTGATGCCGACCTGTCGCAGCTCCTGCCCGCGCTGAGCGTCGACGAGTTCCTCGCCGTGCGCGCCGACGTGCAGATCATCGACGTACGCAACCCCGATGAGACGCCGGCCGTGCTCGCCGGCGCGGTGCAGATCCCGCTCCACGATCTGCACACGGCATCGCTGGACGGCCTCGATCCGTCGCGTCGCACCGCGGTCATCTGCCAGTCGAGCGCGCGCTCCGGCATCGGCGCATCGGTGCTCGCCGTCCGCGGCTTCACCGACGTGCATCCGGTGATCGGCGGCGGCATGGGCTCGCCGCAGTTCGCCGTCGCCGTCTAGAAGACCAAGCTGGACCCGGGTCCAGACGTGCACGAATCATGCAGATTTGGACCCGGGTCCAAATCGTGGAACAGCTAGGACAGCTGCATGCGCTCGGCCGGATAGCCGGCCTCTCGGATCTTCACGAGCACGTGCTCGCCGTGCGCGTGGTCCTTCGTCTCGACGGTGATGTCGACCGCCGTGTCCTTGACGCCGAGGTCCGTGCCGTCGCGGTGATGGAACATGTCGACGATGTTGACGCGCTCGGCCGTCAGGACGTCGAGGAACTGCCGCAGCGAGCCGGGGCGATCGGGCATTCGCGTGGTGAAGCGCATGTAGCGGCCGGCGGTGGTGAGGCCGTGCCGCATGATGCCCTGCAGGAGCAGGAGATCGATGTTGCCGCCGGACAGCACGATCACCACGCGCTTGCCGGTGACGTCGCCGAGCGCGCCGGTCATCAGCGCGGCGACGCCAGCGGCGCCCGCACCCTCGACGACGAGCTTCTGCCGCTCGCTCAGGAGCGTCATGGCGGCGGCGATCTCCTCGTCGTCGACCGTGACGATGCGATCCACGTGCTCCTGCACGATCGGGAAGGTGATCTCGCCCGGGCGCTTGACGGCGATGCCATCGGCGATCGTGCCGGCCGAATCGGCCTTGCCGATGACGCCACGGGCGAGCGAGTCGACGAACGGTGAGCAGGCCTCGGCCTGGACGCCGATGATCGTCGCTTCGGGACGCAGCGCGTGGACGGCGATGGCGATGCCGGAGATGAGCCCACCACCGCCGCAGGGGACGACCACGAGATCCGGGTCGGGCAGCGCCTCGATGATCTCGAGTCCTGCGGTGCCCTGCCCCGAGATGATGTCCTCGTCGTCGAACGGCGAGATGAAGACCGATCCCTCGCGCTCCGCGATCGAGCGCGCGTTCGCCATCGCCTCGTCGAAGGCGATGCCCTCGAGCTCGATGCGCGCGCCGTAGCCGCGCGTGGACTCGACCTTCGTGAGCGAGGCGTCGACCGCCATGCAGATCGTGCACGGCACGCCGAGCGCCTGCGCGGCGAGCGCCACGCCCTGGGCGTGATTGCCCGCGCTGGCGGCGATCACGCCGCGGCTGCGCTCCTGCGATGTGAGCAGCTGGACGCGGTTGGTGGCCCCACGCACCTTGAATGAGCCCGTGCGCTGAAGGTTCTCGGCCTTGAGCCACACCTCCGCCCCCGTGAGGTCCGACAGGAAGCGCGAGTGCAGGAGCGGCGTATCGAGCGCGACGTCGCCGATGCGGTCGGCGGCCTCGCGAATGCGGTCGAGATCGATCATCCGTTCGCAGTATGCCGTTCGAGATAGTGCACGAGCGCCAGCGGGTCGAGCTCCCCCGCTTCGAGCCGGCGCAGGGCATCCTGCACAGCCGCATCGTCGGCCATGGCGGCGCGAACGCGTGCGCCGGCACGGGCCGCGACGATCGCAGCGGCCTCGGTTGCCGCACCCGCGCGGCGCCGGCGGGCGATGCCCTCGTCACCCAGCCCATCGCGAACCTCGAAGACCGCCCGCCACAGCTCGTCGACGCCCTTTCGGTTGGGCACGGACAGCTCGACGAGGCGCGGGGCCGTCTCCGGATCGATGCCGAGCGCGAGCCGGAGCTCGGAGCGGAAGGCGTCGATGCCGGGCAGATCGCACTTCGTCATCGCGACGACATCGGGAATCTCCATCACGCCGGCCTTGATCGCCTGCACCGAATCGCCGCTGCCGGGCTGCAGCGCGAGCACCACCACGTCGGCCATGTCCGCGATGCGGATGTCTGACTGGCCGGCGCCGACCGTCTCGATCAGGACGACGTCGAAGCCCGCGGCGCTCAGCA
>JBPCSK010000368.1:0-1070 GCA_051007275.1 Gaiellales bacterium
ACCCGTCACGATCCAGAGCGCGGAGGAGGAGCTCGACGACATCGTCATCATCGACGATCCGGCCGATCTCAAGCCCCGCGCTCCCGTCATCACCGTGATGGGCCACGTCGACCACGGCAAGACGACGCTGCTCGACGCGATCCGCGAGACGAGCGTCGTGTCCGGCGAGGCCGGCGGCATCACGCAGCACATCGGCGCCTACCAGGTCGACGTCGGCAATCGCCAGGTCACCTTCCTCGACACGCCGGGCCATGAGGCGTTCACCGCCCTTCGCGCCCGCGGCGCCAAGCTGACCGACGTCGCCGTGCTCGTCGTCGCCGCCGACGACAGCGTGATGCCCCAGACGCTCGAGGCGATCGACCACGCCAAGGCCGCCGAGGTGCCGATCGTCGTAGCCGTCAACAAGATCGACAAGCCCGGCGCGAACCCGCAGAAGACGCGCCAGGACCTCGTCACGCACGGTCTGCAGCCCGAGGACTGGGGTGGCGACACCGTCTTCGTCGACGTGTCCGCCAAGGAGAAGACCGGCCTCGACCAGCTGCTCGAGATGCTGCTGCTTCAGGCCGACGTCCTCGAGCTCAAGGCCAACCCCGACGCGCCTGCGTCTGGCCCGATCGTGGAGTCGCGTCTCGACGTCGGTCGCGGTCCCGTCGCGACCATGCTCGTGCAGCGCGGCACGCTCAAGCAGGGCGACGCCGTCGTTGCGGGCGATGCCTGGGGCAAGGTCCGCGTCATGCTCGACGAGCATGGCGTGAAGCTCGAGTCCGCTGGCCCCGCAGAGCCCGTCGAGATCGTCGGGTTCGACAAGCCGCCGCCGGCCGGTGAGGTCTGTCGCGTCGTCGATTCCGAGCGCGATGCGCGTCACCTCGCGCAGAAGCGCGCCGCGCGCCTGCGCGCCGAGGAGCTCTCGCGCCGCAGCCAGAAGTCGATCTCGCTGGAGGACCTCTTCAAGCAGGTCTCCGACGGCAAGGTTCGCGACCTCAACCTCGTCATCAAGGGCGACGTGCAGGGTTCCGTCGAGGCCGCCGTCTCCGAGCTCGACAAGATCAAGAGCGAGGAGGTCGCCGTCC
>JBPCSK010000369.1:0-4487 GCA_051007275.1 Gaiellales bacterium
GCGCAGCAGCTGCGCCGCGACGTCGTTCCGCGTGTCCACCGCGGCGTGCGCTACTCGCTGCTGCGCGCCGTCACCGTCGTGATCCTGCGCGACATCGCCGTGCAGACGGTGATCGCCGACGCGTACGCCGGTCGTCCCGTCGTGTACTCGACGTTCGTCGGGTACGACGAGGTCGCCCACCACTCCGGTATCGAGCGCTACGACACGCTCGACGTGCTGCGCGGCATCGATCGCGCCTTCAGCCGCATCGCGCATGCCGCGGAGACCGCGAACCGCCCCTACCACGTGGTCGTGCTCTCCGATCATGGGCAGAGCCAGGGCATGACCTTCCTGACGCGCTACGGGATCTCGCTGGAGCAGCTCGTCCACGAGGCCTGCGCGGCGGACGTCATGGAGAACCCGTTCGGATCGGACGAGGCGTGGGGCCAGGTGAGCGCGGCCGTCTCCGAGCTGGTGATGCGCCGCGGCTCGCTGATCGAGCGCGTGACGCACGGGCACTCGAGCGGCGATGCGATCGTGATGGGGCCCGGCCACGAGCTGGCCGAGCCCGGCGCGGCCGCCGACGTGAGGGAGCTCATCAAGGTGCTTGCCTCCGGCAGCCTCGGGCTGATCTACCTCGACGCCGAGCCCGGTCGGCGCACGCTCGAGCAGATCAACGAGCGCTACCCGCATCTGATCCCCCGGCTCGTACGGCACCGCGGCATCGGCTTCGTGCTCGTGCAGTCGGAGCAGGACGGGCCCCTCGCGATCGGCGCGAGCGGCGTGCATCACCTGGAATCCGGGCGCATTGACGGCGTGGATCCGCTGCTGCCGTTCGGTCCGAACGCTGCGCGGCACGTCCTGCGGACGAGCGGATTCCCGCACGTCGCCGACCTCATGGTCAACGCGGCCTTCGACGAGCAGACCCACGAGATCGGCGCGTTCGAGGAGCTGGTCGGATCGCACGGCGGTCTGGGCGGCGAGCAGATGCATCCGTTCATCCTCTTCCCCGCTGAGTTCCCGTGGCCCGACGAGCCGGTCGTGAGCGCCGAGCATCTCCACCGGGTCCTGATCGGCTGGCTGCACGATCTCGGCCACGACATCGCCCGCGAGAAGCACCTCGAGCGCCTCGCGGCCGAGGCAAGCGCGTGAACGAGGGCGCGCACGCCGGCCGCGATCACGTCACGTGGGTCGGGCATGGCACCGTCGTCGTGGCGATGGGCGGCACGCGCGTGATCGTCGATCCGGTGCTGCGTCCCCGCGTCCTGCACCTCAAGCGCTTCCACCCCGTGCCCAAGCACGCGCTGCGGTCGCTCGACGCGGTGCTGATCACCCACCAGCACCACGATCACCTCGACCCACCGTCGCTCGAGTCGCTCGGCAAGGACCTGCCGATCATCGTGCCCGCCGGTGCCGCCGGGACGCTCCGTCGCAAGCGCTTCACCCGCGTCGTCGAGATCGACGAGGGCGAGCGCATCCAGATCGGGGCGATGCGCGCCACCGCCACGCCTGCCGACCACGACGACAAGCGCGACCATCCGCTCGGTCCCGCGGCGACGCCGGTCGGCTACCTGTTCGAGGGGTCGCGGCGCATCTACGTGGCGGGCGACACCGACCTGTTCGACGAGATGGAGCTGATCGGCCCCGTTGACTACGCGCTGCTGCCGATCTTCGGCTGGGGGCCGGGCCTCGGTCCCGGGCACATGGACCCCGAGCGCGCCGCGGAGGCCGCCCGTCGACTGCAGGCGAAGGTCGCGATTCCGATCCACTGGGGCACGCTCTGGCCGATCGGCCGCGGTGAGCCGCCGCACGATCCCGCGGACGAGTTCATCGAGCACTGCGCGCGCGTCGCCCCGGCGACCGAGGCACGCCTGCTCGAGCCCGGCGCGACGATCGAGTGGTGAGGAGCGTCAGACGAGCCGCTCGAGCGTGATCTCGGTGAGCCCGGGATCGGCGTCGCGGAGCGCCTGCACCTGCTCGGGATGGCAGGTGAAGTACAGGACCTGATGGCGCCGTGCGAGGTCGGCGATCACGGCCGCGCCGCCGGCCCGGCGCTCCGGGTCGAGGTGCGTGAGCACGTCGTCCATCAGCACGGGCAGCTCGGGACCGCCGTCGTCGCGCATCTCGTCGACGAGGCCGGTACGCAGGCAGAGGTAGACGAGGCCGACGGTGCCCTCGGACAATTCTGAAAACGGGGTGCGCGCGCCGTCGCGACCGACGATCTCCGACCGCGCGCCCGCCTTCTCGCCGTCGGGCATCCGCACGCCGACCCACGAGCCGTTGGTCGCGGTCGTGATCTGGCCCGCCGCGCGCTCGAAGACGCCCGGCTGGTGCTCCTCGACGAACCGGTCACGGGCGCGTTCGACGACCGCATGGGCGAGCTGCAGCGTGAGCCACGCGTCGGCGACCGTACGGAGCTCGGCCTCGGCATCCGACGCGTGCTGGGCAAGCGTGGCGAGGTCCGTGGAATCCTCCGCATTCTCGATCAGCGCGCGGGTGCCGCCGAGCGCCGCGACGGCGTCCGTGTGCTCGTCGCGTGCCGCATCCACCTGGCGGTCGAGCACGTCGTGCTGCGCCGCCGTCTGATCGGGGTCGAG
The DNA here is from genome assembly GCA_051007275.1 of Gaiellales bacterium. Lineage (GTDB taxonomy): Bacteria > Actinomycetota > Thermoleophilia > Gaiellales > F1-60-MAGs149 > F1-60-MAGs149. The sequence goes on from JBPCSK010000369.1 coordinate 2,577, forward strand.
CGACTGCGCCTCGGCCACGAGTGCCGCGTCGCCACGCGAGAGCTCATCGGCCTGCGACTGCGCCAGCTCGCGGCGGTGCTGCCAGGCCTGCAGGTCGGTGCGATGGGCGGCGGCGGCCTCGCGCTGTGCGTCGAGGTCGTGCAGCGCGCGATCGACCGCGGTGCGCAGCTGCCCGAGATCAGCGGGCGCGTCATCGCCGAGTGCCGCCACGGCACGGGCGACGATCGCATCGGCGATCACGCGGTCGGCCTGCGCGAGCGCCGTGGCGCGGTCCGCGGCCTCCTCGGCCGTGCGGATGGCAGCGAACGTCATGAGCAGCTCGTCGAGCTGATCGACGCGAAGGTCCGCCGCGATCCCGTGGCGAGCGAGCTCGCCGCGCCACGCGTCGGTGGCCTGCATGACGACCGCCGTCGCGTGCTCGGCGGCGACCCGCTGCTGCGCCTCGACGGTCGGCGTGGTGGCCGTCGCATCGGCGGCGAATCGGCGCGCGCCAATACCGCCGAGGAGCGCCGCGCCGACGATCACGCCGATGATGCCGCCGATGATCGTGGGGGTGATACTCGCGTACCAGCCCATGCCGAGCGCGGCGAGGCTGATCGCCACCAGAGCGGCCCCGAGGCCGCGTCGCGGAATCGGCGCTGCCGGCGGTACGACGACGGGCGGCGCTGCCGCCGCGCTGCGGGCAAGGTCGCCGAGACGCGTCGCCTCTCGCTCGGCCTCGCGCACGGCATCGGCCGCAGCGCGCAGGCCGGACTCATCGGCGAGCGACAGGACGGGCGCCGCCGTCGCCAGCGCGAGGCGGTCGCGGCCACGTGCTGCGCGATCGCGCTCGCCCGCAGCATCGGCCTCGTGCTGCGCGGCGCGGCGCTGCGCTTCGATCGCGACGGGCAGATCGGCGAGCAGCGCGCGGTACGCGCTGACCTGCTCGACGGATGGCTCATCCACCCCGCTCTCGGCCGGACGCTGCTCGTCGACCGCGGCCACCTCGGCGAGCGCCGCACGGAGCTGCACCAGGCGATCGAGGCGCTGGAGCTCCTGCGTGGCCGCAACGAGCTGGTCGTTGGCCAGCGCCACCCGTGCCTCCGCCTCGGCAAGGGCGTCGCCAGAGCGATCGGCGGCACCGGCCTCGCGCTCGGCCTCGCGCAGCGCACGACGCGCGGCCGTCGCGGCCTTCAGCGCGTGGGCGTACGGCTGGTTCTCTCCCTGCTTCTTGTACAGCGCATCGGCGCGCTTCTGCAGCGCGGTCAGCACCGGCTCGGCACCGGCACCGCCGCCGAGCACGGCCGAGGCGAGCACGCCGGCGCGCACCGACGGGTCATCGAGCAGGCCCATCGACGCGAGGTCGCGCGAGTCGAAGGTCTGGACGCGATCGAAGAGGTCGACGCTCGTGATGCCGAGCGCGCGCATGAGCGCCGCGTCGCCGACCGGCTCACCGTGCTCATCGGTGATCAACACGCTCGAGCCGTGGGTGCGCTCCACGCGGAAGCGACGTCCGTCGTCGGCGATGATGTCGACGCGGCCGGAACGCTGGCCGCCGCCCTTGGGCTCGCGGCGCGGCCCCTCGCCGCGCAGCGCGGGAAAGCCGAAGAGCACGCCGCGGATCAGCTGCATCGTCGAGCTCTTGCCCGACTCGTTCGGTCCGTGGATGACGGTGAGCCCGGGCCCGGGCTCGATGATGCGGCCGCCGATGGCGCCGTAGGCGATCGCCTCGATGCGCGCGATCCTCATGCCACACCGTCCTGCTCGAGGATCAGCCCGAGCGCCAGCTCCCGCGCCGCCGCGAGGCGGCCCGCGAGGTCCTCCTCGGCCAGACCGGAGAGCGCCGTGTCGGTGAACGGCCGGCCGAGCTCGTCGAGCAGGTCCTGCAGCGCAGCAGGCTCGTCGGCCAGCGCGTCGAACGCGGCGAGCACC
>JBPCSK010000370.1:0-3672 GCA_051007275.1 Gaiellales bacterium
GCGTCGACCATCTGCTGCGGCGCATCGCCGACGCCGGGTGCTCCGGTGCGATCATGAACCTGCACTACCACCCGCAGACGATCATCGACACGATCGGCGACGGCACCGCGTACGGCATGCCGATTGAGTACTCGATCGAGGAGGAGCTGCTCGGCACCGCCGGCGGCACGCGCAAGTGCCGTGCCTTTCTGACCGCCGAGGATGACGTCTTCCTCGTCACGAGCGGCGATGGCCTCCACACGATCGATCTGGCCGCGCTCGCGGCCGCCCACCGCGCCTCAGGAGCGCTCGCGACCATCACCGTCAAGCGCGTCGACGACATCACCGGCTTCGGGGTCGTGGTCACGGATGGCGACGGGCGCATCACGTCCTTCCAAGAGAAGCCGGCGCCGGCCGAGGCGCTGAGCGACCTCGTCAACGTCGGCGTCTACTGCTTCAACGCGGCGATCTTCGACGAGATCCCGGCGGAGGGGCAGAGCGACTTCGGCTCGGAGATCCTGCCCCGTCTGGTGGCGGCCGGTGCCGACGTCCGCGCCTGGGTGACCGACGCGTACTGGAGCGACATCGGCTCGCTCGACGAGTTGCTGGCCACGAACCTGGCGATCGCCATGGGTGCGGTCGACGTCGAGTTCGACGGCGACCTGATCATGGAGAGTGACTGCGGCCTGCCGAACGTCTCGCCCGACTCCGTGGTGACCGGTCCCGTTCTGCTCGGCGAGGGCGCGGAGATCCACTCCGGCGCGACAGTGATCGGTCCGGCCGTGATCGGCCAACGCGCCGTGATCGAGCAGGGGGCGGTCGTCGAGCAGGCGCTCGTCCTCCCCGAGGCCGAGATTCACGCGGATTCGCCGGCGAGCGGCATCCTGGGCGCCGTCGAGAACCTCGACGCCGTCTGGCAGCGCTAAGCGCTACGCCAGCGCGCCGGACAGCGCGGTGATCGCCCGCATCGTCTCGTTCCACTGATCGACCGGATACGCGACGGGGTACGACGAGAAGCGCGCGACGACGACGCCCGTGCGATGGTCGACGAAACAATGCTGCCCGTAGATCCCGGAGCCGGTGTAGCGCACGCCGCGCTCGATCACCCAGAACGCATTGCGATACATGCTCCAGTCGCCGCGGTCGGCGTTCGTCATCGTCGGGCTCTCGGCGTAGTTGCGCACCGCCTCGTCATCGCCATCGCGGGTATCGGCGACCCAGTCGGCGGGGATCACGCCCTGCCCGTCACGCTGGTACGCGAGGCCGAATCGCGCGAGATCGCGCGTCGAGCACGAGAAGCCGCCATCCACCACGGCATCGCCGACGACGTCCAGCATCATGTCGGCGTCGTGCTCCATGCCGAGGGGGACCCACAGCTGCTCCGTCAGCGCGTCAACGTAGCGCTGGCCGGTGACGTTCTCGACGATCCGCGCGACGATGTTCGTGAGCACCGAGCGGTAGTCGAAGTTCGTGCCGTGCTCGCGTGACTTCGGGTACGTGTGAAAGTGCCCGTACATGCCCAGCGGCTCCGCGGCGCCGAGCCGGCGATAGCTGGCCTGGCGCTCGTAGTCGATCAGCGGGTTCGAGGCGCTCGGATCCTCGTAGAGGTCGTAGTCCTCGACGAACTCCGTGCCAGCCGTCATGTCGATCAGGTGCCGCACGTTCGCGCCGTCGAGGCTGGACCCCGCGAACTCAGGGGCGAGCTCGGTGACCAGCTGGTCCATCGCGACCAGGCCCTTGCCCACCTGGATGCCGAGCATTGCACCGACGAACGACTTCGTGACGCTCATGCAGAGGTGCGGCGTCCGCGCCACCATCCCGTTGGCGTACCGCTCGTAGACGATCACGCCGTCCTTGAGCACCACGAGCCCCTCGCCGTTCGACCGCTCGAACTGTCGGTCGACGGTCGTGGTCGAGCCGTCGGCGGCCTGCAGCTCGGTGCCGCCGAGATCGCGCAGATCGACGGGCAGCTCGGCGATGACCCCGGAGTCGTTGGCAACGCGTGCCGTCGGCGCGAACTCCCGCACGCGCTGGAACGCGCGCGCCGGGTACGGATCGTCGAGCCAGTCATCGGTCGTGGTGGTGCGAAAGCGGTCCATGCAGGCAGCGTATCCGCTGGCTGGAGCGCGCGAAAGGGAATGCTCTGCATATGCAGTATCGTTATAGGAACTATGAGCACTCCTTACCGCACCGTCGATCCGTATCTCGTCACCAGCGTGATCGACTCGCGCGGCCCGCGGACGAATCAGGCGATCGTCGGCGTCGGCGCCCTGATCGCGTTTCTGCTGCACCAGGAGTGGATCGTCGTGCTGCTGGCGCTGCAGCTGATCGTCGGCCTCACGCTCGGCCGCCGGTTCTGCCTGCCGTGCCGCCTCTGGTTCGACGTGCTCCAGCCTCGTCTCGGCGAAGGCCGCATCGAGGACGCGCGCCTGCCCCGCTTCGCGAACGTCATCGGCGCGGTCTTCCTGACCGCCTCGTCGATCCTGCTCTACGCGGGCTACTCGACCGTCGGCTGGGCCCTCGCCCTGATCGTCGCGGCGCTCGCGCTGCTGGCCGCCGCGACGGGTCTCTGCGTCGGGTGCGAGATGTACGTCCTGCTCGCGCGCATCCGCGGCATCACCGTGGATCGCCACCCCGCGATCTGATGGATCGCCTGCTGATCGTCGTCGCGGTGCTCGTCCTCGTAGGCGCTGCCGTGGCGTATCGGCGCCTTCGTGGTACCCCGCAGCGCTCGCTGCCCGCTCGCGTCGACCCCGAACAGCTGGGCCTCGACGCGAGCCATGGCAGCACCGCCGTCGTCGCCTTCTCGGGGCCGCTCTGCCACGCCTGCCAGCAGTGGGGCAGCGAGCTGCAGGCCGCCGGCATCCCGTATCGCAAGATCGACGTCCTGCACGAGGCCGGCCTGGCGCGCGCCTACGGCGTCACGCACACGCCCGTGATCCTCGTCGTCAAGCAATCGGACGGCCGCGTGCTGGCCGGCTACGACGATGCGCCCGATGCCGCGAGCCTCGAGCACGTGCGCGAGCTCGTCATCGCCTGACACCGAACGCCGCTCCGTCACCCGCGTCCGACGGGCTCCGTACCCTCCGCACGTGACTGGACGAGAGCCGCATTCGCCTGCGCAGGACGACCTCGCGCGGGTCTTCGTGGACCTCGAGCGCCTGCTCGACCGCATCCGTCGCGGCGAGCTCGTCGCGACCGAGCTGGAGCAGGCGCGACTGCGCCTCGCGCTCGACGCGCTGCGCAGCCTCCGCCAGCTGCAGCCGAAGGCCGCCTAGGCCGTCACCAGCAGCAGGCCGCCCGCGACGATGCCGGCGCTGGCGATCAGCCGCCGCGTGCGATCCTCCTCGCCGAGGAACGTGCCGCCGATCCAGACCGCGACGAGGATGCCGGTCTCCCGCAGCGGCGCGACGATCGAGAGCGGCGCGCCCTGCCACGAGTAGGCGAGCAGGATCATCGCGTAGGCACCGAACCGCAGGATCCCGGACAGGGACGCCGCCTGCCAGTGGCGAAAGGCCCCGCGCAGCGCGGCGCGATCGCGCAGGCCCATGGGCGCGAGCCAGGCCGCCTCGAAGACGGCGCAGATCCACGTGTAGAACACGACGGGAATGCCCACCTCGGTGACGGAGCGGCGATCCCACCAGGAGTACAGCGCGATCGAGAGCCCGGCGCAGACCGCGAGGACGATCGCGG
>JBPCSK010000371.1:0-4090 GCA_051007275.1 Gaiellales bacterium
CGGCTGGAGGGCGTGAAACGTGCGTACTAATAACGTACGGCGAGGCCGGGTGTCAGAAGTGCGCACGTGGCGCGTACGCCCGCAGCTGATCCCGACCAGGGCGCGCGTGGCCGTACGCGCGCAGCTGATCTGGACCAGGGCGCGCGCGGCCGTACGCGCGCAGCTGATCTCGACCAGGGCCCACGTGGCCGTACGCGCGCAGCTGATCCCGACCAGGGCGTACGTGCCCAGTGCGCACGTCTGACGCCCGCGGCTACGCCGCGTACGTCATTAGTACGCACTGCTCACGCCCGCCAATGAGGGTACGCGCACACGCACCGACCTGTCGCACAGGCTCGTAGACGGCACAGCTCGCGCGAGCGGTACGCTCCGGCCATGGACGGAGCTCAAGCGCCGGTTGATGGTGAACAGGAGCTGCGCAACCGGCTGAATCCGCTGGGGTCGCTCCGCTCGCCGGCGTGGTGGTGCGTGGCCGTGCCATTCGGCATCGCCATCGTGGTCGCGCACCAGATCTCGGCGCAAGTGACCTTGCCGCAGCCGGAGACGAGTCCCATCTTCCTGCCGCTCGGCCTCGGCGTCGCGGTGCTGGTCGTGTGGGGACGTTCCCTCTGGCCGGCCTTCGCACTGGCGGACCTGGTCGGGCAGCTGCTGATCGGAGACCGGCCGGCGTGGCTGCTGCTGCTCGCAACGGCGCTGCACGTGACCACGGTGATCGTCGGAGCCACGCTGATCCCGCGGTGGCGTGCGCTGCCGCACTCGCTGCAGGGCTCCGCGCGGTACCTCGCGACGGTCGCCGTCCTGTCCGTCTTGGGAGCCATCACCGGACTGATCGTGCTCGTGCAGGACGGCGGCTTCGGCTCGCCCGGGGGGCTGATCGATGGCGTCGGCATCTGGACGCTGGGCGACCTTGGTGGCTATCTGGTCCCGGGCGCTCTGCTGCTCGCCTGGTATCGGCCAGGCGCGCGTGCTGAGCTGCGGCGGCGATTGCCGCTGATCGGTTGCCTCGTCTTGCTCGTCAACGTGCCGGTCACGCTGATCAGTGACCGCTTCTGGGCCGATGCCGTGTCGCTGGTGATCGCCACGCTGATCGCCGCTCGCTTCGGCACCCGCTGGGGCACGGTTGCCACTGCCATCGTGCTTGCGGGGCTCATGGCAGACGCCGTGCGCCGTGACGCGCAGTTCGGTGGCGCGACGCCGGCGGCGCAGGGCGTCAACGTGATGATCGCCGTCGCGCTGCTCGCCGGAGCGGCGCTGGTGCTCGGGGGCTACCACGACGCCGTTGGGCCGTCGTCGACATCACGGCGCGTGGTCGCGCTCATGCTGGCGGCGATGATGGTCGTTGCGGGCCTCTCGTCGTTCCTGGCGAACGCGATCACGATCGACCACCCGCTTCCCCTGACCATCGCGTGCCTGCTCGCCCTGAGCGCGACGGTGACGCTGTCGCTGGTCCGCATTGCGCGTCCGCCGACCCGTGTGAGCACGCGCCGCGGCCTGGCCCTCGCTGCGCTCGCCGGGCTGTGCAACGGCGCCAACCTCGGCCTGTATCTCGCGTCCGTGCCGCGCGCTGGATCAGCCGCGGCCACGGCGCTGGCGATGACGGCTCCTGCGATCATCGTGGTGATCGTCGCGCTGCGAGACCGGCATCTGCCGCGGACCAGCGTCATCGCGGGCGTGATCGTGATCGTGGCCGGACCGGTGATCATGCTGTCGACCAGCGCCGGTGCCACGTCCTCCGGCCTTGCGCTCGCGCTCGGGTCTGCCGTAGGGTTCGCACTCTTCGTGCTGCTGCTCGCGGTCGCACTCTCCTCGGCGGACGTTATCGACGTCGCGATCGTGGCGAGCGCGGTCGCCTGCTCGGTCACCGGCGCGCTGGCGCTGCTCACCCTCGGTGCCAGCGCGTTCGATCTCACGTCGGTGATCGTGGGCACGCTCGTGATCGGCGCAGTCGGTGCCTGGACGGTGCCCCTGCTGACGCGCGCGTGGGCGCTGCCGCGGATCGGCGCTGCTCAGGTTGGCGCTATCGGCGTGCTGGGTCCGGCCGTGACCGCGCTCGTGTCGTTCAAGGTCTTCGGCGTCGGGAATCTGCTGCAGGTGGTCGCCCTGCTCGTGATCGGCGCCGGCGCCATCGTGGCGACGCTGGGCCGGGCACGAGCGACGTAGATCGACGCCTCAGTGTGCGGCGATCGGAGGAATCGGCGTCGCCGCGACCCCGTGACGATTGGCCCATTCCATCCCGGCGCCGAGGACGATCAGGCCGACCATCTGACCGAGGTACAGCGTCTCCTCGCCGCCGAAGCGCGTGAGGGTGCCAGCGAGAGCGATAACGATCACGCCCGCGAGGATTGCCGCATTGGGTCCGATCCGCACGCGCCGCAGGAGCGATACCACTGCGCCGGCCACCAGCAGGAGCGTGCCGACGCTGTTCATCGCGATCGCCCAGATCGACGCGTGACCGCCCATCGCGCTGTTCCGCGGCGCGTGGAGGCCCTGCAGGCTGGCGAAGGCGGAGGTGTCGACCGGGGCGATCAGCACGGTCACGGTGGCGCCGATCGCGGCGCTGACGGTCATGCCGAAGATGATCAGCGCGAGCGTGCGTGGCAGCGCGAGGAAGGCGCTACCGGCGCCGAGCACGGCGACGCAGAGGCACGCGCCCGTGAGGTAGTAGATGCGAAAGGAGATGCTCCCCCACCCGTCCGCGGTCCCGTACGCGGCGGCGGCGCTCGCGGCGGCGAACAGCAGGAGCCCGACGGCCCACAGCGGCTTGGCCGGTGCGAAGGCGCGCGTGGCGCTACCCGCCATGCGCGCCGCCAGAGCGCCCGCGAGCAGGGCGGTCACGAGCGGCAGGATGGCGGAGTCGGCGAGCACTGCCCGTAGGCTACCGGCGATGCGCGCCTCGCGAATGCTCACCGGCACGCTCATGGTCGTCGGCGCGGTCACGCTGTGGGGCGTCAACGGGACGGTCTCGCGTGTCGTCATGGACGCCGGCGTGGAGCCCGCGCGGCTGGCCGAGATCCGCATCTCCGCGTCGGCCCTGCTGCTGATCCTCTGGCTCCTGTGGCGCGACCGGTCCGCGCTGCGCCTCAGACGGCGTGAGGTGCTGCCATTTGTCGCCTTCGGCGGGATCGGCCTCGTGTGCGTGCAGTGGACGTACTTCGAGGCGATTGATCGCGTGCCCATCGGCATCGCGCTGATCATCGAGTACTCGGCCCCGCTGATGGTCGCGCTCTGGGTGCGCTTCGTCTGGAAGCGTCACCTGCCGCTCCTGGCGTGGCTTGCGATCCCCGTCGCGCTGGCGGGACTGGCGCTCGTGCTCGGTCTCGGCGGCGGGCAGCTCGCCCACCTCTCGACGACGGGCATCCTCTGGAGCGTCGCGGCCGGCGCGGCGTACGCGTACTACGTGCTCCACGCCGAGAGCCTCACCCGCGTGCGCTCGGCGCCGGCCGTGCTCGGCATCGGACTCGCCTTCGGAGCCGTCGTGCTCTCGGTGGCGCTGCCGTGGTGGTCGTTCCCGTGGAGCGCGCTGGCCATGACGGCCTCCTCCGCCCCGCTCGACGCGCCCGCGTGGCTCTACTGCGTCTACGTGGTGGTGCTGGGCACGGTCGTGCCGTTCGCGCTCATGCTTGCCGGCGTCCACCGGATCGGCGCCGACGGCGCCTCCGTGACGGCCATGCTTGAACCGATTCTCGCGGGAGCCGTGGCGTGGGTCGCGCTGGATCAGGTGCTCACGCTCGAGCAGGTGATCGGCGGCGTGATCGTGCTGGCAGCGGTGACCGCGGCTCAGGTGAGCCGGGCCCGCGCTGCCAGCACCTGATCGCTATTGCCCGTTGAGGATCATGTCGGCGCACTTCTCGCCGATCATGTGGATGCCGACGACGGGGTTGACCGTCGTCAGCGCCGGGAAGATCGCCCCGTCGGCGACGCGCAGCCCGTCGAGGCCCTTGACCTTCATGTCGGGACCGACCACCGTCGTCGGATCATCCACGGCGCCGATCTTGCAGCCGCCCAGCGGGTGATACACGGTGTGGTGCGCCGCGCGCCCGTAGGTCGACAGATCCTTGCGGGTGGTGATCTTCGGTCCCGGCGCCACCTC
>JBPCSK010000372.1:0-3818 GCA_051007275.1 Gaiellales bacterium
CCACCGAGACCGGATCGAATCCGGCTTCGACCGCGCCCAGCGCCTGGTGATGATCTCGGCACTGCCGCTGACCGCGGCGATCGCGGCGCCGATGGCGTTCGCCACGTCGTAGTCCGCCGGGCGCAGCACCGATGCCGCACCTGCCAGCACGTCCGGTAGCAGCGCGCTGCCGCCGCCCACGGCGATCACGGGCGCGTCACCGCGACTCAGCTTCATGCGGTCGATCGCATCGACGACCAGCCCATCGGCGCGCGCCAGGACTGCCGGACGCGGTGCGCCAGCCCGTGCCGGATCACCGACCGTGGCGCGCCCGGCCGCGACCGCGACGTCGGTGAGCGTCTCGACGTCGCCGCCGAAGACCCGCGCCTGCTCGACGATGCGGTACCCCACGCTCTCCGGACCGAGCGTGCCATCGGCATGCACGATGGTGCCGCCGCCGAGCGCCACGGAGACGACGTCGGGCATGCGGAAGTTCGTCTGCACGCCCCCGAGCTCGACGCCGAAGGCCGACTCGCGGGGAAAGCCGCCGCTGATCGCCCCGACGTCGGTGCTGGTCCCACCCACGTCGATCACGAGCGCGTCGGCCAGGCCGGTCAGCACGCCAGCGCCACGGATCGAGTTGGACGCGCCGCCGCCGATCGTCAGGACCGGCAGCTCCCGCGCCTGCTCAATCGACATCAGGGTGCCGTCGTTCTGGGTGAGATACGGCGTGGCCGCGAGGCCGCAATCGGCCAGCGCACGCTCGAACCCGTCGATCACCCGGCGCGCGACGCCTCCGAGCGCGGCATTCAGGATCGCCGCGTTCTCGCGCTCCAGCAGCCCCACGCCGCCGACGAGGTGACCGAGCGAGATGCCGACGCCCTCACCGAGCTCGGCTCGGACCAGCTCGGCTGCCGCGCGCTCCTGTGACGGATCCTGCATGGAGAACACGCCGGCAATCGCGACGGCATCGACGGGGCCGCAGGCGGCGAGCACGCGGCGGATCTCGTCGGGATCGAGGTCGTGCGCGCGCCCGTCGATCTCCACGCCGCCCGCCACGATCGCCCCGCCGCCGTCGATCGCCGCACGCAGGTCGGTCGGCCAGTCGGCGAAGAGCGGCACGGACAGCGTGGCGGGCGCCGCCAGCCGCAGCACCGCCACGCGACCGAGCTCGCGGCGGCGCAGGATGGCGTTCAGCGCATGCGTGGTGCCGAGTGCGGCCAGCCCCACCGTGCTCGGATCCGCAGGGGCAACCGCGGCGAGCGCCGTGGCGATGCCATCGAGCGGATCCGCCGTCGTCGGCGTCTTCGCGCGCGCGAGCAGCGCGTTGCCGGGGCCCAGCAGCACGGCATCGGTGTTGGTGCCGCCGACGTCGATGCCGATGCGCAGGGTGCTCATCGCGCGAGCTCCTCGACCGGGCGCCACGGACCGGGATACCCGAAGCGCTCGGGACCGGCGACCTCGAGCCCGCGCGGGGTGCGCCAGATCGGCGCGCAGGGGATGCCGACGACGGCAACGCGCTGGCCGTAGCGGACGCGCTCGGTCGGCACGGCCCGTCCCGTGCCGACGTCGAGGATCGTGATCAGGTCGGGCGTCGATGCGAGCACGCGATCGCCCTCGGTCGCCAGCAGGTTCTCGTTCTGAACCTGGATCAGCAGCGAACGCCCGGCGTCGTCGCCCGTGCCCTCGAGACGCACGACGCCGCGGGCGAAGCCGTCGGCGGTGACGCGCTCCACGTCGACGACCTTGCCCATCGCGATGCGCACGCCACTGGTGGCCGCCAGTACGCCCTCGACGCCATGGTCCTGGAGCGCCGTGCCGATCGCGAGGGCCAGCGAGACGGTGCCCAGAATCGTCGACGTGCGCACCGTCCCACCGTCCATCGGATGATCCGCACCGGCGCAGACGCCACCCGATTCGATCACGCACTGCCGCGCGGCCTCCTCCAATTCATGGGCATCGGCTGGCGTGACCGTCACGACCCGACCTCGCTCGTCGGCGAAGAAGCCGGGCGACGGCGGCACATCCATGAGATGCATCGCGCACATGTCGCCCTCGGGGAACGCGCGCCCCATGCCGTCCGCGTCGACGAGCGGCAACCCGAGCCGCGCGCACCAGGACAGCAGCTGCACGCCGTTGCCGCCGCCGATCTCCGAGGGCATCAGCGCGTCGACCTTGCGCCCGAACCAGGCCTCGGCGGCCTCGCACAGCAGCCGCCCCTCATCTCCGGAATCGAACTTCTCGATGCACACGGTCGGTGCACCCCAGCCGCCGACAGGGAGCACCAGCGCGTCGGCCGCGAGCTCCGCCGGCGCGAGCACTCGCACCGGTCCGCAGTCGACCAGCGCCTCGCGCGCGATCAGCGTCGGGATGCGCACATCACCGCCACCGCCCGTGCCGAGAATCGCGCACCCCTCGGCGTAGCGGGCGACGTCATCGGCGGCGAGCAGCATGCGGCGATTCTCGCACACGCACGGCGCCCTGATCAGACGGTCAGTACACACGTCCTGACCGTGCGATTAGACTGCGCAGCAACCCTGAGGGAGGGGTTCCATGGAGAGGAAGGGATCGATGCGCAAGATCATCGTCGGAGCGGCAGTGCTGTTCGCGCTGGCCGTGCTCGCCGCCTGCGGCGGCGGCGCGTCCACGACACCCGGCGGTGGTGGCGGAGGCGGCGGCAGCGCCGCCACCGGCGACACGCCCGTCAAGGAGGGCGGCATCTTCCGCCTGGGCACGACGTCGTACCCGGACTCGATCAACCCGTTCGTCGGCTTCTCTGCGCTGTCCTACATCCTGTGGACGGAGACCTATCCCACGCTCGTCCAGTACGACGCGGACTACAAGATCGTCGGCGACTGGGCCGACTCGTGGGAGACCTCTGCTGACGGCAAGGTCTGGACCTTCAAGCTCGCCCCGGGCGGCAAGTGGTCGGACGGCCAGCCGATGACGGCGGCCGACGCGGCGTTCACCGGCAACCTGATCATCACGTACGCCGATGGCCCCGCGGCGATGCTCGCGCCCTTCCTCGCGCACGCCACGAAGGTCGAGGCACCGGATGACACGACGGTCGTGATCACCTACGACAAGGCCGTCGCGAACGTGCTGCCGCAGCTGCAGCAGTTCTTCATCCTGCCCCAGCACGTGGTCGAGCCGATCGTCGGCGACAAGGGCAAGGGCCTCAAGAAGTGGGATCCGGTCGGCAGCGCCCCACAGGTCGGCGGCGGCTCGTTCTTCATCCAGAAGTTCGAGAAGAAGGGCACCACGATCCTCACGAAGAACCCGGGGTACTACCGCACCCCGGCGCACGTCGACACGATCGGCATCACGTCGTATCAGAACGCCGACGCCATGCTCGCGGCCCTCAAGGGCGGTCAGCTCGACTCCGCCGACACCGTGCCCCCGACGCTCGCCAAGCAGTGGTCGGAGGACCCCAAGTTCACGCTGCAGATCGGCGACTCGTCCTTCCTCTACGACATCCCGATCAACTCGAGCAAGAACAAGAAGGACCACAAGGAGCTGCTCGACCCGAAGGTCAAGCAGGCCCTCAACGTGGCCGTCGATCGCCAGCAGATCATCGACACGGTGCTCGCCGGCTACGGCGTGCCCGCAGCGACCCTGCTGACGCCGCTGTCGGCCCCGTACATGAACACCGACATCAGGCCGCCGGCGTACGACATCGCCGCCGCCAACAAGATGCTCGACGACGCGGGCTACAAGCGCGGCGCCGACGGCATCCGCGTCGGACCTGACGGTTCCAAGTTCGAGTGTGAGGTCATCACTCCCGAGAACGTAGAGGGCATCGATCGCCTCTTCGAGATCCTCAAGACCTCGTGGGCCGA
>JBPCSK010000373.1:0-2559 GCA_051007275.1 Gaiellales bacterium
TCGCCGAGCCGAGGACCTTGATGCCACGCGGCGACCAGGGATCCATGCTCGCAAGGTCATCGACGATCGTGGTCACCCGCGGGTTCGCAGCGACGTTGCGGTAGCGGACGGTGGACGTGATGTCGAAGCCGCCGGTGACGATCGTGTCGCCGTCCGCCTCGAAGATCACCGTCGCCACGTCCGGCTTGCCCGTAGGGGACGCGCTGGCGAACCGCATCAGGGGCTGCGCCTGCAGGTAGGCGAGCTCGGCGTCGGTGAACGCGCTCACGATGCCTCGTCGATGTCCGGCATGGCCAGCGGGAAGCAGTCGAGCTCCCACCATCGCGCCATCGGCAGGGTCTCAACGGTCGCCAGCGCAGCGCTCTCGTCTTCGGCGAACGTCTCGATGAACACCGTCTGGCGCGGTAGCGAGATGTAGATGGCCCCGATCCGCCCCTCCTTGCGAAGGGCGATGGCCTGCGCCTTCTCCTGCGGGATCACGGCAAAGGGCTCCGCCATGTCGGTGCCGGGGATGAAGCGTGCCATCACCATGAACTGGTTCATTGATCTTCTCCAAGGTTGTGAGTGTCAACTACCTTGGCAGATACATTTGACAGAGTCAACTGTTTACGACGTAGTAGGATTCCGACGTGGACGACATCGAAGCCACGCGTGAGATCGCGGTGCGCCTCGTGCGCGCGGCAAACGCCGTCAAGGCCGACTTCGCCGACGCGGTGGCGCCGCTGGGGCTGTCCGTTCCGTCGGCGCGAGCGCTGCTGCTGCTGGACGAGCCCATGCCCATGCGCGTCCTCTCCGATCGTCTCACCTGTGACCAGTCCTACATCACGCGCATCGCCGATGAGCTGGAGGAGCGTGGTCTGATCACGCGGGCGCCCGGCGAGGACCGGCGCGTGCAGATCCTGAAGCTGACGCGAACCGGAACGCGGATGCGCCGCACGGTCTTCGCCGCCGTCTCGGAGACGAACCGCGTCGCGCTGCGTCTCGACGCCAGTGATCGCGCCGAGCTCGACGCCCTGCTCGTGCGGCTGCTCGGCTGACCGACCCGGCGGGACGTCGCCTCGCGTCTCCCTGGCACCGTTCCGCGGCTAGGCTTACTGCGATGACCGGAAGCGGTCGACGAACTTCGAAGGGGAGGCGCAGATGAGCGACTACGCAGTGATCAACCCGGCCACCGGGGAGCACGTCAAGGACTATCCGACGATCAGCGACGCCGAGCTGGCGGATGCCGTTGCGCTCGCGCAGAAGGCGCATGACGAGTGGTCGCGCAGCACAACCGTGAAGGAGCGCGCCGAGATGGTGCGCAAGGTCGGCGATCTGCACGTCGAGCGTCGCGAGGAGCTGGCCGACATCATCGTGCGCGAGATGGGCAAGCCGCGCGAGCAGGCCCTCGGCGAGATCGACTTCTGCCAGGCCATCTACGAGTACTACGCCGATCACGCCGAGGAGTTCATGGCGGACGAGTCGGTGACGCTTTCGTGGGGCGAGGGCTCCGCGGTCGTCAAGCGCCGCTCGATCGGCGTCGTGCTGGGGATCATGCCGTGGAACTTCCCGTACTACCAGGTGGCGCGCTTCGGCGGCCCGAACCTGATCATCGGCAACACCGTCCTGCTGAAGCACGCGCCGCAGTGCCCCGAGTCGGCCGCAGCGATGCAGCAGATGTACCTCGACGCCGGCTTCCCGGCGGGCGCGTACGTGAACATCTACGCGACGAACGCGCAGATCGAGACGCTGATCGGCGACCCGCGCGTCCAGGGCGTGTCGGTGACCGGCTCGGAGCGCGCGGGCGCGGCCGTCGCCGAGATCGCGGGCCGCAATCTCAAGAAGGTCGTGCTCGAGCTCGGCGGCTCGGATCCGTTCATCCTGCTGTCGACCGATGAGCTCGATTCCGTCGTCGAGTCGGCCGTCGCCGCCCGCGTCGACAACGCCGGCCAGGCGTGCAACGCGGCCAAGCGCTTCGTCGTCGCCGAGAACCTGCACGATGAGTTCCTCGGCAAGTTCACCGAGGCGCTCGCAGCGGTGGAGACGGGCGACCCGATGTCGGCCGACTGCGCCATGGGCCCGCTGTCCTCGACTCTTGCGGCCGATCGCCTCGAGGATCAGCTGAAGCGCGCGGTCGCAGCCGGCGCCACGCTGGTCGGTGGCGAGCGCTCGGGCAACTACTTCACGGCAGGCGTGCTGACGGGCGTGACGTCCGACAACCCGGCCTTCCATGAGGAGCTGTTCGGCCCGATCGCGATCGTCTTCAGCGTCGCCGACGAGGATGCCGCGGTGCGTCTCGCCAACGACACGCCGTACGGTCTCGGCTCGTACCTCTTCACGACCGACGCCGAGCAGGCGGAGCGCGTCGCCGACAAGATCGAGGCGGGCATGGTCTTCGTCAACGTCGTCGGTGCCGACGCGCCGGAGCTGCCGTTCGGCGGCGTCAAGCGCTCCGGCTTCGGCCGCGAGCTCGGCCGCTTCGGCGCCGAGGAGTTCGTCAACCGGAAGATGATCCGCATCGGCTGATGCTCGTGGGTGGGCGGGGCCGCTTTCGGCTCCGCCCACCTGCAGGCTCGAATG
>JBPCSK010000374.1:0-1392 GCA_051007275.1 Gaiellales bacterium
AGCGAGCGCTGCTCGAGTCGATCGTCGAGGGCATGATCGGCATGCAGCCGTTCGAGGCCTGGTCGGAGCGCGACGCGCTCCTGCACCTCGTCATCGGCGATGCCTCGGGGTCGCCGCGCCTCGTGTCGCGCATCGCCGAGCTGCGCGCCGAGGCGTATCGCATCTCGCGCTTCCTGCCCACGACGGCAGAGGTGCTGGCGATCGCCGACCGCGACCACGTCGAGATCGTCAAGGCGATCGCGGCGGGCAAGCCCGCCCGTGCGCGAACCCTGATGGAGGCGCACGTCCGCGGCACGGCGCGCCTGCAGGCCGGCCTCGGCCGCATCGCCGACGAGCGGGTCTGATGGCCGACACCTACCGCGCCGTCGTCCTGCCCGCCTTCCACGCCGACCTCGTGATCGAGGAGCGCGCGTTCCCGACCGAGCTGATGGGGCCCGACGCGCAGTTCCTCAAGGTCGTCGCCGCCGGTGTCTGCCACTCCGACGTGCACGTCGCCGAGGGGCGCTGTCCGAAGCTGCCCACGCCGCTCGTGATGGGCCATGAGATCGTGGTCGAGACGCCCACGGGCAACGCCGTCGTCTACCCGCCGTGGGGCTGCGGTTCGTGCCGCTACTGCGACGCCACCGAGGAGCAGCTGTGCGACCACGTCGCCGAGGCCGGCCTCGTGCATGACGGCGGCTACGCGGAGTACGTGCAGGTGCCGCATCCGAAGTACCTCGTGCCGATCGGCGATCTCGACCCGGCGTTCGGCGCCACGTTCGGCTGCTCGTCGCTGACGCCGCTGCGCGCGACGCGCAAGGCGCAGCCGTGGCTCCCGAAGGGCTCGACCTGCGTGCTGATCGGCGCCGGCGGCCTCGGGCAGTTCGGCATCCAGTTCATCCGCGCCACCACCGACGCGCACCTGATCGTCGCCGATCCGCAACCGGGCAAGCGCGCGCGGGCGCTCGAGCTTGGCGCGCACGAGGTCTGCACGACAGAGGAGTTGGAGGGCCCCGTCGACTGCGTGCTCGACTACGTCGGCGCGGACGAGACGCTCGCCACGTGCAACCGCATCATCCGCCGTGGCGGCTTGGTCATCAACGTCGGCGCGTACGGCGGCAGCGTGCCGTTCGGCTTCTCGTTGATCCCCCACGAGACCTGGTGGACGCAGTCGATGTGGGGCTCGCTCGACGACATCCGCGAGCTCGTGCGCATCGCCCAGCGCGGCGACCTCCAGCACCTCGTCGAGCGCCTGCCGCTCGAGGCCGCGGCCGACGCGCATCGGCGCATCCGCAGCGGGGATGTCGATGGCCGCCTCGTGCTGATACCGTGAAACTGGAAGCGGAAGGAGCCCTCTGATGAAGGTGCATATCGTGATCGACCCCGAGACCTGCGTCGGGATCGGCAAGTGCG
>JBPCSK010000375.1:0-4035 GCA_051007275.1 Gaiellales bacterium
CCGCTGCAGGCGCCCGGCACTCAGGATCTGACCGCCGACGTCGACTTCGGCGCGCTCACCGACGCCGCCAAGGCAGTTGGTGTCGAGGTCGAGCAGCTCGTCACGCAGCCGGCGTGGCTGCGCAGCCACGGGTGGGAGGCGCCGCCGGCGGACGTGCGAACGGAGGAGGACTGGGCGCTGGCCGGACTCCTCGACGAGCGCCTGCCCTTCATGGTCTGGCTCGCGCGACGCTGACGTGCAGATCTGGACCCGAGTCCAAATCAGCACGCATCATGCAAATCTGGACCCGGGTCCAGATTGACTCAGGCGTCGTCGCCGACGTGCGGGGCGGACTCGAAGCCCGCGGCCTTGTGCGAGCCATCGCAGAACGGCTTCGTCGCCGAGGCGCCGCAGCGACACAGGAAGGCCTCGCCCTCGATCGTGTACGGGTTACCGTCGACGTCCTCGACGACGAACGAGCCGCTGACCATCGCGGAGCCGTTCTTCTTGATGCGGATCGTGCAATCGGCCATTGGGGGCCTCCTTCGCGTGTGTGCCGCTGAAGTCTCGCACGCGCTCCGGAAATGCGAAGGGCCCCGGCCGAAGCCGGGGCCCTTCAGGGTCGAGCGGTGACTCGGGCAGCGCCCGAATCGCCTTCCTACATCATGCCGCCCATGCCGCCCATGCCGCCCATGTCGCCGACGGTCGGCGCGGCCTTCTCGGGAGCATCGACGATGATCGCCTCGGTGGTGAGGATGTTCTTCGCGATCGATGCGGCGTTCTGCAGCGCCGAGCGCGTCACCATGGCCGGATCGATGATGCCGGCCTTGACCAGGTCGACCATCTCGCCGGAATCGACGTCGAGGCCAAAGCCGGCCTTCGCCGAGCGGACCTCGTTGACGACGACCGAGCCCTCGAGGCCGGCGTTGAAGGCCAGCTGGCGCAGCGGCTCCTCGAGCGCGCGACGCACGATCTTCGCGCCCGTCGCCTCGTCAGCGTGGGACTCGTCGATCTTCAGCTTCGACGCCGCGTTGAGCAGGGCGACGCCGCCGCCCGGCACGATGCCCTCCTCGAGGGCGGCGCGGGTGGCCTGCAGCGCGTCCTCGACGCGATGCTTCTTCTCCTTCATCTCGGTCTCGGTGGCAGCGCCGACCTTGACCACGGCGACACCGCCGCTGAGCTTCGCGAGGCGCTCCTGGAGCTTCTCGCGATCGAAATCGGAGTCGGTGTTCTCGATCTCCTGCTTGATCTGCTTGATGCGGGCCTTGATCTCGTCGCCCTTGCCGGCACCGTCGATTATCGTCGTGTTGTCCTTCGTCACGACGACGCGGCGGGCGCGACCGAGCTGCGCGATGGCCGTGTTCTCAAGCTTGAGGCCCATCTCCTCGGTGATGACCTCGCCGCCCGTCAGGATGGCGATGTCCTCGAGCATGCGCTTGCGGCGATCGCCGAAGCCCGGAGCCTTGACCGCGACGACCGTGAAGGTGCCGCGGAGCTTGTTGACGACGATCGTGGCCAGAGCCTCGCCCTCGAGGTCCTCGGCGATGATCATCAGGGCGCGACCGCTCTGGATGACCTGCTCGAGCACGGGGAGGATGTCCTTGACCGCGCCGATCTTCTGGTTCGCGATGAGGATGTACGGATCCTCGAGCACGGCCTCCATGCGATCACCGTCGGTGATCATGTACGGGGAGACGTAGCCCTTGTCGAACTGCATGCCCTCGGTGAACTCGAGGTCGAGTCCGAAGGTCTGGCCGTCCTCGACGTTGACGACGCCGTCCTTGCCGACCTTCTCGATCGCGTCGGCGATGACGTCGCCGATCTCGCGGTCGCGGGCGGAGATCGTCGCGACGCGAGCGATGTCCTCCTTGCCGGAGACCTGCTTCGACTGCGACTTGATGTTCGCGATCGCCTGCTCGACAGCGCCCTCGATGCCGCGCTTGAGACCCATCGGGTTCGCGCCGGCCGAGACGTTCTTCAGCCCCTCGCGGACGATGGCCTGGGCCAGCACGGTCGCGGTCGTCGTGCCGTCACCGGCGACGTCGTTGGTCGCCGTGGCGACCTCGCGGACGAGCTGCGCGCCCTGGTTCTCGAACGGATCCTCGAGCTCGATCTCACGCGCGATCGAGACGCCGTCGTTGGTGATGGTCGGGGCGCCGAACTTCTTGTCGATGACGACGTAGCGGCCCTTGGGCCCGAGCGTCACCTTGACGGCGTCGGCGAGGGTGTCCACGCCGCGCTGAAGCGCGCGACGGGCATCCTCGTTGAACTTGATGTCCTTATGTGCCATGAGAATTCCTCAGTCAGGAGGGGAGTGGATTACTTCTTGCCCTTGGCGGGCTTGCTGCTGCCGACGACGGCGAGGATGTCGGACTCGCGGAGGATCAGGTAGTCCTTGCCGCCGTCCTTGACCTCGGTGCCGCCGTACTTCGAGAAGAGGATCTCGTCACCGACAGCGACCTCGAGCGGCACGTGATGGCCGAACTCGTAGTGGCCGGAGCCAACGGCGAGGATCGTGGCGCGCTGGGGCTTCTCCTGCGCGGTCTCGGGGAGGACGATGCCACTGGCCGTCGTCTGCTCCTCCGCCTGCACTTCGGCGATCACGCGATCGCCAAGCGGCTTGAGGTTCATGCTGACCTCCAAGGTCAAGGGTTGAGTGGATGAAAATCGTTGGCACTCTCACGTGGTGAGTGCCAGACGGGACTATACGAACCCTACCTCAGGTTCGCAAGCGGGAACAGGCACTCTCAGTGCGAGAGTGACAGATTTCGTGCGCGAGACCGCATCAACAAAGCGATTGCGATGAGTCCCAGCGTCAATACCGTGGCCGTGAGATACGCGGCAGCATCACCTTCCGCATCGGCGATCCATGCGGCAGCCAGCGGCACCAGCGCAGTCGCACCGGTCCAGCAGATGTTGACGACCCCGTTGGCGGTGCCATGCCCGAGGCCGAAGTCGTCCGAGGCGCTCGCGGCCAGCGGGTAGATACCGGTCATCAGAAACGGAAACAGCGGCCCGACCAGCACGATCGCGACGCCGAGGCCCCACGTCGGCAGCGGCAGCGCGAGCAGGATCGTCAGGAGCGCCATGCCGAACGCGCCCACCAGGCACAGGCCGAAGCTGCCGATGCGCTCGCCGACCCGGCCGACGATCGTGCCGGTCACGACTCCGAGCACCGCACCCGCCGACAGGATGACGCCGATCGTGGTGGCGTCGACGCCGCGATCGCCGAGCGCCAGGATGGCCAGCAGGTCGACGGTCGACAGGCAGATCGAGACCGTGAAGGAGAAGCAGAGTGCCGCGATAACCGTCGGATGGCCGATCAATCGGCGGACGGTCGTGCGCAGCGGCGGGCCGGTGGGAGGCAGCTGCCCGGGCGGCGCGAGCAGCGTCATCACCAGTGCGCCGAGTCCCATCACCGCCACGATCCCAAACGCCAGGGTCACGCTGGTCGCCGCGGCCAAGGCGCCGATCACCGGTCCCGCCACGGCGCCGGCCGCGGAGACGCCCGAGATCAATCCGACCGCGCGCGAGCGGCGGTCGCGCTCAGTGTTCTCCGTCAGCCACGACATCGCGGCCGACCAGCCGCAGCCGGCGGCAATGCCCTGCAGCCCGCGCGCCGCCACCAGCAATGCGAACGACGGGGCGATCGCGAAGAGCAGCGACGCGAGGATGAAGAAGACGAGACCGCCGAGGACGACCCGGCGCGGTCCGAAGCGCCCTGCCAGCCACCCGGCGGGAATGGCGGTGATCACGAACGCCACCTGATAGCCCGACAGGAGGACAGCGGCATCCAGCTTCGAGAGGTCGAACTGCTCGCTGAACACCGGCAGCAGCGGGAAGATCACGAGGTACAGCAGCCCGTCGATGAACATCGTCATGCCAACGGCGAGGCGGATCCGCTGCATCACGGCATCGTATCGGCGGCGTTCAGTGCGACAGGGACAGGCTGCGCGCGCGCGAGCGCATCAGCACTGCGAGCACCAGCAGGAGCGCGACCGTGGTGGCCGCCAGCGCGTAGGCGGCGGAATCGCCCAGCGACGTCGCGATCGGCGC
>JBPCSK010000376.1:0-1138 GCA_051007275.1 Gaiellales bacterium
GTCGAGGCGCTCGGCGACGATCCCGACCAGGACCTCGACGTCGTGGCGGCGCAGGTCGGCGCGCTGCACCCGATGTTCGCGATGGAGATGGAGGCGCTGCTCGGCATCACGATCGCGCCGACGCTCCTGACCGGCTCGAGCGCACGCAACGTGCTCCCCGGGCGCGCGTCCGTCGGGCTCGACTGCCGCATCCTGCCGGGTGATACCGAGGCCGACCTGGACCACGAGCTCGCTGAGGCGCTCGGCGGCGATATCCCGTTCGACCGCGTCTTCGATCAGCACATCAACGGCGGCACCGAGTCGCCGCTCGGCACGCCGCTGCACGATGCCATCGCCGCGGCGCTCACCGCCGCCGACCCCGGCGCGGTGCTCGTGCCGCAGCTGTCCACGGGCTTCACCGACGCGGCCTACGTGCGCCAGGCGTTTGGCACCGTGGCGTACGGGTTCTGGCCGCTGCGTCACACCCCGCTTGACGTCTACGAGGGCGGGATGCACAACAAGGACGAGCGCATCCATCGCGACGACCTCGGCCTCGCGACATCGATGCAGATCGACATCGTCCAGCGCCTGCTGGGCTAATCAGCGTCGCGCGGGTACAGCGTCGCCATGATCAGTGCCAGCACGGCGGCACCGACGACGAGCGCGATCGGAGCGCTCGGGCTTCCCGTCGCCATCATCAGCCCCGTGGCGGCGAAGGCCACGGTGCCGCCGAAGACCGCACCCGCGAAGTTGGCCGTGAGCGAGTAGCCGGTGTAGCGCAGCTCCGTCGGGAAGCTCTCCATGATCACCACGATCTCCGGGATCAGGAACAGGCCGACGGCGATCGAGAGCAGGACGCCGCCCAGCGCGGCAGTCGCTGCGCCGCCATGCGTGATGAGCAGCCAGGCCGGATAGGCGATCACGAGCAGGAAGGCTGACCCGAGCAGCAGCGTGCGCCGCGCGCCCCAACGATCGCTCACCTCGGCGCCGAGGCGGTAGGTGGCGATCACCACGGCGAGATTGAGCGTGGCGATCAGGAACGACGTCGAGAACGACAGGCCGGCGTGCAACTGCAGGAACGCGGGGATGAACGTCGCGAGGAAGTAGTAGATGAGGTACCCGCTGCCGATCAGAAGAAAGCCGCGGATCAAGGCACCGG
>JBPCSK010000377.1:0-3124 GCA_051007275.1 Gaiellales bacterium
TGAGATCGCCAACTACGCCAAGGCAGCGAAACGAGCGCACGGCGCTGAGCGCAAGCGGCTGCTCGCTACCGCTGCCGCCAAGAGGGTCGCCCTCGCGGCCGGCAAGGGCAAGTGCTCGCCTGCGGCTGCCGGTGCGACATCTTCCAGTGCGACGGCATCCTCACTACCGCCGGGATCGTATCCGGCGAGGTTCGCGGTTCAGAATTCCGTCGCAATCCTGCGCTACGACGGCACCACCCGAAAGCGGCACCGCGGTACCCGCCAGGCAGCGGGGCAGTCCAACATGGACGTCATGCAGCCCAGCGGCGCGCTGCGTAATGCCGTGAGTGCTGGGCTCGTCAGCGCCGCGGCCGTGGTGGTCGGTCCTGACGGCGATCTCTACATGGTGTCCAACGGCGTTGCCCGCTTTGAGCAGCCCGATGGCAGCGTCATCGACGGGTGCGCCGTCTTCCGGGTTCGACGCTCCGACGGTTGGGTCACCTGCATCTCACCGCCGCAGGAATGGACCTGGGTGTCACCCGATGTCGGCAAGCCGCTGCAAGTCGCGGCCGATGGTTCCGTTTATTACCTCGTTTCGAGCTCGTCGATCGTGCTCAAGCGCTGGCGAAACGGCGTCGTCACGACGCTGACCAACACGAACATCAACGTCAATGGCTATGCCGCTCTTGCAAACGGCGACGTCGTCATCACAGGTTCCACGATGTCGGGCGGCACCCCTTCGGGAGCACAGTGGACGCGAGTGCTGCACCCGAACAACTCGCTGCAGACGCTTGTCAATTCGCGCGCGCTGTACCTCTCCGTGTTTCCCGACGGCAACCTGTACTACGGCACTGGCGGCGCGGCCTACACCTACGACGCGGGAAGTGGCACGAACAGTGGATGGAGCGGCCTCGCGATTCTTCGAGGAGAGGCGACCACCACCGACGGCAAGGTGTTCGCGCGCACCGACAATTCGCTTTACCGGCAGTACCCGATGTCCGGCCAGGTACTGACTCCGTCGTTCACCACGCTGACCGCCATCTCCGCCGCTGGCACCCGCGTCGCTCTCGCCGGCAATGGCATGCTCAGCGGCGGTATGCGCCTGGGGCTCTACGACCCCGGGACCGGCACCACGACGCTCGTCGATAACGGGATGCCCGAAATGGAGTACTACTCGCTTGCGTACGCGCCGTCTAAGAACGCAGTCGTCTTCGACGCGCTGCGCTTCCAGGACAACACGTACGTGATCGGTCAGATTGACCTCGCCTCCGACACCGTGTCGATACTGTCGACGACGGCGACGAAGCTCAGCGACGTCACCGGCTACTAGCGCCACCGCGTGATCGGGCGTAAGGATCGCGTCGAAGTGTGCGACACTGTTCACGTGGCGTAACCGCTCGGACACCTCGCCTCATGCAGCTCAGCGCATCCCGCGCTGGGGCAACGCATGAGCAAGGGAGTCCAGATGACGAAGATCGCCCCGGCCGACGAGGCCACCATCCGCCGCTTCGCGGCGTCCATCCGCGAGCGCGGCTCGCGGCGCACCTCGCCCGCATTGCGGGCGGAGGTCCGCAGCATCGTGCTGCAGGGCCACGCCGACGCTGCGGCTGCGGCCCGCAAGGGCGGCCAGCCGGAGGTGGCCAAGGCTCACATCGCGTGGGTCTGCCGCCTCACCGAGCTCTAGGCGGACCGGGCGGGGCTTCGGCCCCGCCCACCGCTACGGCTGCGGCCAGCGCGACGGCCCGTCGGGGTGCAGGCCCCGACCGGGCCTCGCGGCCAGCTGCGCCTGCAGCTCGGTGCCGCGCTGGCGGCGCTGCGCGCCCTGGTGCTGCTCGAGGAGGTCGAAGACCGCCTGCAGCTGCCGGCGGTTGAGGTCGTCCGGACGTGTCGCCTCGGGGGCGATGCGCTGGATCATGGACATCAGCCGTCCGCGGTCGACGTAGCCGTTGTGGTCCGTGACCTCGAGGTTCGTGCGCGCGATCGCGAAGATGCGCCGCACCTGCGCCGCCGTCACCGGCTGGTCGCTGATCCCAGCGCGTAGCCTGTGGAAGAGCGCCGTGTCGATGGTCGTTCCGGCCGGGTCGAGGCCCTCCCGGATCATCGACGCGGTGATCGCAGCCGCAGCGTGTGCGTCGCTGAAGGCGTCGTGCTCATCGTCGGGCGGATCGAGGCTCAGCAGCTCTGCGACCTGCGGCAGGCGATGCCCGACCGCGAGCGGATACGCCACCTGGGCGGCGTTCATCACGCAGCCCGTGCGCAGCGGCGTGTACGCGTGGCCGGCTCGCTCGAACTCGGCGAGCAGGAACGGGACGTCGAAGGCGGCGTTGAAGGCGATCAATGCGCGCCCGTCGATGATCTCGCGCAGCGGGCGGACGCGCTCGGCGAACGTCGGCTTGCTCGCGACGTCCTCGTCGGTCAGGCCATGCACCGCGGTCGACTCCGGTGGGATCGGGCAGCCCGGATTGACGACGCAGTTCATCGTCGCCGTCATCACGCCCTGCGGATTCAGCTGGATGACCGCGAACGACACGATGCGATCGCTCGTTGCGCTCAGGCCCGTGGTCTCCAGGTCGAGCACGGCGTAGCCGAGGGACTCGGGGAACTCGAGCGGCGAGAGGCGGCCGGGAAGGCCGAGGCTGGGGGAGGTGGTAGAGGTCGTCACGCTCAAGAGTCGTGAGTGCGGGCCGAGTTCTTACTGACTGCCACGGTGGGTGAGATGGCACACGGTGCAGATGTGTCAGGCATCCGTCCCCGACGCGCGAGCAGAACGCGACGTCGCTCGACCCGATTTCACCATCTGTAGGCCGGGATCATCGGCAGGATTCGTATTCCCTCACCCGCGTCGACGGCCTGCAGACCGACCGATTCGATCGCGGCTGCCTCGCTCGCGTGTACGCCCCACACCAGCATCCCGCCCGGGGCGCCGAGACCGATCTGGATCGCGATCCACGGCGCCTCATCGCACTGGACGATCTGGAACATCACGTTCGCCTCGAAGAGATCCAGCTCGTACGCCTGGAGGAGCGGCACCAGGCCGATGCCGACCGGGAGGTAGTGCGGATCGAAGCCCGCGGCTTCCTCGTTGGTGAACTCGGTGTCGTGCGCGTCGGCCTCGTCGGGGGAGAGGCCCCAGATCCTCATGTCG
>JBPCSK010000378.1:0-1820 GCA_051007275.1 Gaiellales bacterium
GGTCCGAGAGTCTGCGCCGCTCACTCTTGGAGACGCCCGCCAGTCGCGGCCCGATCTCGACGTTGCCGCGCACGGTGAGCCAGGGGAAGAGCGTCGGCTGCTGGAACACCATGCCGCGATCGGGACCCGGCCCTGCGATCTCGCGGCCGTCGATCGTGATCGACCCGGTCGACGCAGGCATGAAGCCCGCGATCAGCCGGAGCAGCGTGGACTTCCCGCATCCCGACGCGCCAACCACGCAGAGGAACTCCCCGCCGGGCACGTCGAGGTCGATCGGCCCGAGCACCGGGTTCGCCGACGCCCCCTGTCCGTAGACATGGTGGACGTCGGCGAACCGCAGTGCGCCGGGGCGCGTGGCCGGTACGTCTTCGTGCTGGTGATGTGCTGTGGCCACGCGACTCCTGCTCGTTACGACGCGGGGGTGACGGCCGCGGCCCAGCTCCCGTTGATGCCCTTCTGGAAGACATCGAGGGCGGGGACCGCGTCGATCGCGTCCTGGGTCTTGAGGAACGTCGCCGCGTCGAGCAGGATGATCGCGAACGCTCCCGGAGCCTCAGGCGTCCCGAGGTACTCCGGCGACGACTGCTGCTTGGCGTCGAGCCAGATCAGCTCCTTGGCCTGGGCGAGCGCTTCGGCGGGCTCCAGGTTGAGTGCGGCACCGATCGCCTCGCTGGCGGACGTCTGGTCCGTGTTGAACAGGTCGACCGCGCGGGCCTCCTGATCGGCCCAGATCTGGACGATGTCCGAGTGCTTCGTCGCGAAGTCATTGCTGACGACGGCGAGGTCGGCGGTCGTCTTGCCCTTGGCGGCGAGGTCGGCGCTCGTGATCAGCGTCTTGCCGTCCTTCCGCAGCTCGGCGAGCACCGGCAGCCACACGTAGGCGCCGTCGATGTCCCCGCGCTCCCAGGCGGCCTGGATGTCGGCAGGCTCGAGATCGATGATGTCGACCTTGGCCGGATCGACGCCGGCCTGCTCCAGCGCTGCGAGCAGGCTGAAGTGCGCGGTGGAGCCGAACGGCGCGCCGATCTTCTTGCCCTCGAGGCCCTTGAGGTCCGTGATGCCGCTCTTGTTGGAGACGACGAGGGACTCAGCGGTGCCGATCACGTCGAAGATCCACGGGACCTGGTACGGGATCAGCAGCGGCTCAGACAGGCCCTTGGTGACGGGGCTGGAGCCGGCCAGGCCGATGTCGAGGTCGCCCGCGACGAACGCGGTGTTGACGTCGCCGCCGGACTCGAACTTCGTCCACTCGACGGTCACGTTCTTGTCCTTCAGGGCCTCCTCGAGCCAGCCGTTCTGGCGGACGATGGTGTCGCCATTGGGGATGGCCTGGTAGCCGATGCGGAGGGTGACGGGCTCAGACGAGCCGCCGCCGCTGGCAGAAGACGAGCCGCTGTCGGAGCCGCCGCAGGCCGTGACGACAAGCGCGACGACGGCGAGCAGCGCGACCGCGAACAGCGCGCGTGTTCGCACGCCGGTGGTGGGAAGGGACATGGTGGAGGGATCCTTTCGGGAGGAGGGGATGAGACGGTCGGGGAGCGGGTCAGGCACGTCCGCGCCAGGGCACGACACGACGGTCGAGGGCGCGGATCGCGATATCGAGGACGACGGCCACGATGCCGATCACGATGATGCCGAGCACCACCACATCGGTCTTGTTGTAGCGCTGGGCGTCGCGCACCATGCCGCCGATGCCGGGGAGGCCATTGACGGTCTCGGCCGCGACGATGGTGGTGAAGGTGACGCCGAGGGCAACGCGCAGGCCCGTCATCATCTCGGGCAGCGCGGAGGGGAGGATCACCTCGGTGATCGTCTGCAGG
>JBPCSK010000379.1:0-3905 GCA_051007275.1 Gaiellales bacterium
TCGACACGATGTTGGCCTCGTCGAAGGCCGGCAGGCGGTCGCGATAGCGCCGAATCAGGCCGAGTGTGCGGTTGCTCGCCGACATGCGCCACGAACCGTACCCGACCGCTACCCTGAGGCGTCATATGAGCAGCACTCCCATCGGCATTGGACTCCTCGGCTACGGCACCGTCGGCTCGGCGGTCGATCGCCTGCTCACCGCCCGTGCCGCGGATGTCGAGCGCGTCGTCGGCGCGCCCGTTGAGGTGCGTCGCGCCCTCGTGCGCAACCTCGCCGCGCCGCGCGATTCCGCCCCGCGAGACGGTCTGCTCACCGACGACTTCGCCGCGATCCGCGACGACGCATCGATCAGCGTCGTCGCCGAGGTGATGGGCGGCGTCTCGCCCACGCGCGAGTGGATGCTGGAGCTCTTCGCCGCGGGCAAGTCCGTCGTGACCGCCAACAAGCAGCTGCTCGCTCGCCACGGCGCCGAGCTGTTCGCGGCCGCCGAGGCCAATGGCGTCCAGCTGCGCTTCGAGGCCAGCGTCTGCGCCGCCATCCCGGTGGTCAAGGTGCTGCGCGAGTCGATGATCGCGAGCGAGGTCAACGCGGTGCTGGGCTTCGTCAACGGCACGACGAACTTCATGCTCACCAAGATGGCCGAGGGTGCCGACTACGCGACGGTGCTCGCCGAGGCGCAGCGCCTCGGCTACGCGGAGGCCGATCCCACGGAGGACGTGACGGGCGGCGACGCCGCTGCCAAGGTTGCGATTCTCGCGTCGATCGCCTTCCACACCGAGGTCACGATCGCTGACGTGCCGCACGAGGGCATCGACACGCTCGATTCCGTCGACGTGGCGTTCGCGCACGACCTGGGCTACAGCGTCAAGCTGATTGGACAGGCCCGCCGCGCCGATGCCGGCGTCGTGGTCGGCGTCGCCCCCATGCTCGTGCCGCATGCCCATCCGCTGAGCGGCGTCAACGGCTCGTTCAACGCCGTCATGCTGCGCGGTGACGCCATCCGCGAGGTCACGCTGGTCGGTCCCGGCGCGGGCGGCGATGAGACCGCGTCCGCGGTCATCGGCGATCTGATGGGCGTGCTCGGCACCTCCGGCACGGGCTTCCCCCGCACGGCCGGCGTCTTCCGCCAGCTCCCCCTCGTGCCTGCTGCCGACGTCGAGTCGGCCCTGTACATCCGCCTCGACGTCAAGGACGAGCCGGGCGTGCTCGCGAAGATCGCCGCGATCCTCGCAGAGGAGGCCGTCTCCATCGACTCGGTCGTTCAGCGGGCGTCCGGTGGACGCGCGCAGCTGGTGATCGTCACGCATGCCGCTCCCGAGGGGGCCGCGCGGCGTGCGATCAGCGCGATCGAGGCCACGGGCGTCTGCGCCAGCAGCCCGGTCACGCTGCGCGTGCTCGCCGCCTCCTAGCCCGCTACACTCGCCCCCATGAGCGGACGGCTGCAGGGCAAGCGCGCGCTGGTCACCGGAGGCTCCTCCGGCATCGGCGCGGGGATCGTGGAGCGCTTTCGCGCTCATGGTGCCGAGGTGATCAATGTGGACCTTCGGGACGGAGACGTCACGGCGGATCTGCGCGACGGGGACGCGATCGCGGCAGCGGTCTCCGTCACCGTGGAGCGCCTGGGTGGCCTCGACCTCCTAGTCCTCAATGCTGCGCGTCCCGCCGTCGGCACCCTGGCGGACCTCGACGACGCTGCGTGGGACGACACGGTCGCGATCAACCTCTCGAGCGTGCACCGCTTCGTGCGTGCCGCGTGGCCGCACCTGCAGGCGTCGCGTGGCACGATCCTGCTGACCGGCTCGGTGGTCGGGCTCGATGGCAGTGCCAACCAGGCGGCCTACTGCGCGACGAAGGCCGGCGTCGTGATGCTGACGAAGTGCCTCGCGATCGATGGTGCCCCGCACGGCATTCGCGCCAACTGCGTCTGCCCCGGTTTCACGGAGACGCCGATGCTCGAGACGTTCCTGGCCGATCAGGACGATCCTGACGCCGTGCGCGCGTTCGCCACGGGCCTGCACCCGATCGGACGACTCGGCACGCCACGCGACATCGCGGAGGCCTTCGTCTACCTCGGATCAGACGAGGCGGCGTGGGTCACGGGCGTCGCCTTGCCGGTCGACGGCGGCCTGCTCGCCGGCATCTGATCCCGAGAACGAGAAAGGCCCCGCCGGCCGAAGCCGACGGGGCCTGCGTTCTCAGGTGCTAGCCGACGATCGCGACGAGCGCCGGGATGATCAGGATGGCCACGATGTTGGCGATCTTGATCATGGGGTTGATCGCCGGGACGGCGGTGTCCTTGTAGGGATCACCGACGGTGTCGCCGGTGACGGCAGCCTGGTGAGCGATCGAGCCCTTGCCGCCGTGGGCGCCGTCCTCGATCAGCTTCTTGGCGTTGTCCCACGCGCCACCACCCGAGGTCATCGAGATGGCGAGGAAGAGACCGGTGACGATCGTGCCGACGAGCAGGCCGCCGAGCATCTGCAGGCCGTTGTCGGTCCAGATCACGAACAGGCCGACGATGATCGGAATCACGATCGGGATCGCAGCAGGAACGAGCATCTCGCGGAGCGCGGTGCGCGTGACGATGTCGACGCACGTGCCGTACTCGGGGCGCTCGCTGTAGTCCATGATGCCCGGCTTCTCGCGGAACTGCCGACGCACCTCCTCGACGACCGCCTTGCCGGCCTTGCCGACGGCGCTCATGCAGAAGGAGGCGAACACGAACGGCATCGCGCCGCCGATCAGCAGGCCGACGATCACCCACGGATCCGACAGGTCGAAGGAGAGCGCGTCAGCGACGGCGCCCTTGCCTGCCTCGTGGAGCTGGATAATCAGCTCGTCCTTGTACGAGGCGAACAGGATCACCGCGGCGAGCGCGGCAGAGCCGATCGCGTAGCCCTTGGTGACGGCCTTCGTGGTGTTGCCGACGGCGTCGAGCGGGTCGGTCACCTTGTTGCGAACCTCTTCCGGAAGCCCCGCCATCTCGGCGATGCCACCCGCGTTATCCGTGACCGGACCGAACGCGTCGAGGGCGATGATCACGCCCGCCATGGACAGCATGGCGACGACGGCGATGGCGATGCCGGCCAGGCCGGCAAGCCAGTTGCTGAGCAGGATGCCGCCGCCGATCACGACGACAGGTGCTGCGGTGGCCTGCATGGAGAACCCGAGGCCCGAGATG
This sequence comes from Gaiellales bacterium, assembly GCA_051007275.1. GTDB lineage: Bacteria > Actinomycetota > Thermoleophilia > Gaiellales > F1-60-MAGs149 > F1-60-MAGs149. The sequence goes on from JBPCSK010000379.1 coordinate 3,182, forward strand.
ATGTTCGTGGCATGACCGGTGGTCGATGCCTCCGCCACCTCCTGGACCGGCTTCCACTTGGTGCCGGTGTAGTACTCGGTGATCGCCATCAGAAGTGCGGTGACGACGAGGCCGATGATCGAGCAGGCGAAGATCTTGCCCGTGGTGGTGTCGCCCAGGGCTGCGGCATTCGCGGTGATCTCATCGTTGAGCCCGAAGATCGCCGGAATGAACAGGATCGCCGAGATGACGGCCGAGACGAGCACGCCACGGTAGAGCGCGCCCATGACCGAGCCACCCTCCTTAACGCGGACGATCAGGGTGCCCACGATCGAGGCGAGACCGGACAGGCCGGCCAGCACGAGCGGCAGGCCGACGAGGGCCGCGTTGCCGTGGGTGAGCTGGCTGATCAGCAGCATCGCGGCGACCAGCGAGACGGCGTACGTCTCGAAGAGGTCGGCCGCCATGCCGGCGTCGTCGCCGACGTTGTCGCCGACGTTGTCGGCGATCACGGCCGGGTTGCGCGGATCGTCCTCGGGGATGCCGGCCTCGATCTTGCCGACGAGGTCGGCGCCGACGTCGGCGCCCTTCGTGAAGATGCCGCCGCCGACGCGCGCGAAGACGGAGATCAGCGAGCCGCCGTAGCCCAGGCCGACGAGGCCATGGAGAGTCTCAGACGAGCTGTAGCCCGCGGCGAGCAGGATGCCGTAGTAGCCGGCGACGCCGATCAGGCCGAGGCCCACGA
>JBPCSK010000380.1:0-5402 GCA_051007275.1 Gaiellales bacterium
TCCCCGCGACGATCTACTTCCTGCTCGCCTTCACGCTGCCAGAATCGCCCCGCTACCTCGTCGCGATCAACGCCGGCGACCGCGCCAAGGCCGTGCTCGAGTCGATCTTCATCGAACCCGTCGAGACGAAGGTCACGGCCATCCGCCAATCACTCGACGCGGAGACCAAGTCGTCGTTCGCCGACCTGCGCGCCAAGGGCACGTTCCTCCTGCCGCTCGTGTGGATCGGCCTCGCCCTCGCAGTCTTCCAGCAATTCGTCGGCATCAACGCCGTCTTCTACTACTCCAACCTGATCTGGGAGGCCGTGGGCTACAAGCCGACCGAGGCCTTCACGACGTCGACGATCATCAGCCTCGTCAACGTCGTGTTCACCATCGTCGCGATCCTCCTCGTCGATCGCGTCGGACGCAAGCCGCTGCTGCTCGTCGGCTCCGCCGGCATGGCGGTGAGCTTGGCCACCATCGCGTACGTCTTCGAATCCGCACCACAGGGCGCCAATGACGCACCGATCCTCTCGCACGACGCCGGTCTTGTCGCCGTCATCGCCCTCAACTGCTTCGTCGCGTTCTTCGCCGCGACGTGGGGACCAATCGTCTGGGTCCTGCTCGGCGAGATGTTCCCGAACTCGATCCGCGCTGCGGCGATGAGCATCACGGTGATGGCCAACTGGATCGCCAACTTCATCGTGTCCGAGACCTTTCCTGAGCTCGTCCACGTCGGACTCGGCCTCGCCTACGGGCTCTTCACGCTCTTCGCCGTCCTGTCGTTCTTCTTCACCTGGAAGTGGGTGCGCGAGACGAAGGGCGCAGAGCTCGAATCGATGGAAGCGCTCGAGGGCGTACAGGTCTGAGGACGGACGGCGGCAACCGCCGACGCCTACCTCAGGACTTCGCGGCGGCGAAGCGGTCGCGCCCGGCCTGAATCAGCGCCTCGGCCGCCTCGCGGTCCTCCCAATCACCGATCGTCACCGTCTTGTGCTCCTCGAGGTCCTTGTAGACCGAGAAGAAGTGCGCGATCTCCTCGAGCAGGTTCGGATTGATGTCCGAGAGGTGCTCGTTGTGCGACCACGAGGGATCGTCGTGGGGGATCATCAGCAGCTTGGGATCGTCGCCAGCCTCGTCGTGCATGTGCAGGACGCCGACCGGATCGCACGGGATCAGGCACCCGGGAAACGTCGGCTCCGTCAGCAGGACGAGCACGTCCAGCGGATCGCCGTCCTCGCCGAGCGTTTCCAGCAAGAAGCCGTAGTCGGTGGGGTAGTGCGTGCTGCCGCGCAACGTGCGATCGAGCACGACCGTGCCGTACGTCTCGTCGTACTCGTACTTGTTGCGGCTCCCCTTCGGGATCTCGATGTACGCGACGGGGATGGTCTTCGGCGTGTGCTTCACACCGAGATCGTCTCACACCCGGTCGGAGCGCGGGGCCATTGGTAGTCTCGGAGCGTGACCGCGAAGAAGGCCATCCTCGCCTGCCTCGGTGTGATCGCAGCGGCGATCCTGCTCACCACGATCGCGCACCGCATTCAGGCAGAGCGACGTCAGGACGCGCTCGACGCCTTCTACGCCACGCCCGCAGGGATGGAGAAGGCTCCGCCCGGAACGGTCTTCCACACCGAGCGCCTGCCCAGCGCCGACGTCGTCGGCGGGCGCGCCTATCGGCTGCTCTACCGCACGCAGCGAGCCGACGGCTCGGCTGCCGTGTCGGGGGCGATCGCGATCGTGCCGCTGGCGCCGGTGCCCGCCGACGGACGTCCCGTCCTGGCCTGGGCGCACGGCACGATCGGGCTCGGGCGCGGGTGCGCGCCGTCACGGCGATCCGATCCGCTGCAGGCGACGCCGTGGGTTGCGGACGCCATCGCGAACGGCTTCGCGGTCATTGCGACCGACTACGCCGGTCTCGGCACCGCAGGACCGAACGGGTATCTGCTGGGGCGTGCGGAGGCTCGCGACGTCATCAACGCCGTGCGGGCGCTCGACGTCGTGCCGGGCGCGCACCCCAGCAGGAGCTGGACCGTGCTCGGACACTCGCAAGGTGGGCACGCCGCCGTCTGGGCGGCCGAGCTCGCGCGCACGGAGATGCCCGAGCGACCGCTGCTCGGCGTCGCGGTCGGCGCACCGGCGCTCAACCTCGACGCGATCGTGACGGCGCAGTGGGACGCCGGCATCGGCTGGGGCGTCGGCGCCGAGATGTACCAGTCGTGGCCGGCCGCGTACCCGAACGTGGACTTCACCCGAGCCGTGTCGTGGCTCGGCGAGCGCTACGCCGGCCCCGTCGCTGATGCCTGTCTGGGGGAGGGCGTCCCCGTGCCCGCTCTCCTCGGCTTCCTCGCCGCCGGCGTCGGCCTCCCGTTCTTCGACGAGAACCCGATGCGCGACCCGCAGCTCGCTGCGATCGTGCAGCGGCAGACGCCGGCGCCGCTGCCGTCGAGCCTGCCCGTGCTGATGGCCCAGGGAACTGCCGACACCGTCGTGCCGCCATCCTCCAACGCCGCCACCCAGGAGGAGTGGTGCGCCGCCGGCTCGGATCTCACGATGCAGTGGCTCGGCGGCGTCGGACACGTCCAGGCCGGACCGATCATCGGCACGCTCGCCGTGCCCTGGCTGCGCGCTCTCTACGATGGCGCCAAGCCGCAGCCGCACTGCCATTTCGTGCCGCCCGTCGCCGTGACGGGCTCGCGCCTGCGCGACGCCGTCGACATCGGCACCTGACGCCTCGCACCGGCAATCAGCTTCCGAATTGGGTCAGACCCCATTCGGAAGCTGATCGGCTAGGTGACGCCGAGAAGCAGCGCGGCTTCGAGACCCGCGCCGATCGAGAGAGCTACGAGATGGCTCTCCTCGTCGAGGATCTCGTGGATCGTCCGCGTCATCACGCCGCCGGCGAGCAAGGCGACGAGGCCGGCGATCACGACGGCCGGGGCCTCCCAGCCGAGACCGAGCGCGTAGCCGGCGATGATCGCACCCGCCAGCACGATGCCGCCCTGCGGCGAGTTCAGCTTCACCGCCAGGCCGTGCGCGTTGAGTGCCACGTGCAGACCGATCGCGATCACGAACAGGATGATCGGGCCCACCTCCGTGCTGTCGCGCACTGCCAGCAGGTACCCGACGATCAGGCTCGAGATCGCGGGCTGCACGATGCTGATACGCGGATGCGGCGCCATGCCATGGAGCCCGTGCTGCGCCGCGCGGAGGATCAGCGTGCCGATGATGCCGATCAGCACCAGCAGGTACGCGTGCAATTCGGCGTACGGCAGCTTGCCCTCCGTCGACCGCCGCACGATCTCCGCACCCGACGCGATCTCCGGGAGCAGGTGGACGACGACGTACGCGATGCCGATGCCAGCGCCCGCGGCGAGCAGGTACGGCGGCCACGCCCGTCCGAGCAGCCGCGGCTCGGCCACCACGATGCATGCAATTGCAATGATGGCGGCGGCGATCAGCGTGGTGCCCATGCAGGCATTGTGACCCGCGCGTGCAGGTGCGCACCAACGTGGGGCAGTATGAGGAGGTGCGCATGACACCCGCAAAGGGGTGCGCGGCTCCGGCGCGAACCTCCATACCGATGCGCTCTCGCATTGGCATGCACGGCCGACGGCTGGTCGCGGCGTGCCTGATCGGCGGTGCGGCACTGCTTGCCTTCAGCACCGCGGGTGCATCTGCGCAGACGGCGCCACCACGGCCCGTGTCGCTCGGCAGCTTCTGGATCACCTACTACTGGTTCGCGCCCGAGAGCTGGTTCACGGCCAAGAAGATCGTGGCACCCGGCCTCAAGAATGCGTACCGCGAGGACTTCCTCTACTCGGCCCGCGGCGTCGCGATGCAGGGCACGGGCACCGGTGACGACAACGTCCAGCTGCACTGGCGCAGCGGCGCGGGGGCGTGGATCAACAATGTCGGACAGCCGACGCGCACGGCGGCCAGCGGATTCACCAACGGCGCGCCGTACTCGCGCCCCGGCGGCTGCGTCTGGTGGGCGATCGATCCCGCCACGGGCAATCCGAACCTCGCCTCGACCGACAACCTTCGCCCGACCTTCGCCAACGAGGATGGCAGCTGGCAGAACCCGCCCGCCAACCCCGCGGCGTACAAGGTCGTCTGCAACAAGGCGGCCGTGCTCGCGGGCCAGCCCGACGATCTCACCTTCCGCGGCTACCCCGACCTGTTCGGCGTCGGCATCGGCACGGCCGTCACGCCCTGGCACTCGATCGCCACCGATCTCGCCGTGATTCCTCGCGGCACGACCGTCTACATCGATGCCCTCAAGAACACGCCCTCGAAGGGCTGCTTCTCGGCCGACGACACCGGTGGAGCCATCATCGGCAATCACATCGACATCCTGATCCCGCCAGACAAGACGCTGAAGCTGCCGACGAAGGGCGAGCTCGTGTCCGTCCCGAAGGGGGTCGACTGTCCGCCGCCAACGGCGCTTGCGCCCGGCCCGCTCGGCAACCTCAACGTCTCGTACCTCATCCCCGCGTCCGAGAAGCTCTCGTACGGCACGAAGGCGCCGGCACCGGGGCTTCGCTACCAGAGCCTCAACGAGGACTTCCTCTACAGCACCGATGGCGTCGTGGCGCGCTCCATCGGCGTGACAAAGAAGGGCAAGACCATCCTCGCCCTTGGCGGTGGCTGGTGGGTCAACGCCCGCGGGCAGCGCACCAAGCAGCTGACGGACGGCAACTGGTCGAAGGGCGCGCCCGTCTGGCGCGACGGCGGATGGCGCACGAAGCGAGGTCGCCCGACGTACAAGAGGCCCGACGGCTCGTGGTCGGCTGGCGTCGGCGTGCGCTACCTCAAGTACCGCGATCGCTTCGGATACGCCAAGAAGGGTCAGTACGTGCCGTGGAAGACCGTCGTTGCGACGAAGGACACGGCGCCGCTCGGCACGCTGCTGCAGCTCGACTCGATCCCGAGCGCAACCTGCATGATCGTCAACCAGCTGCAGCCACTGCTGCCCAAGTCGACGATCCAGGTGATGGTCCCCGCCGGCACCGACCCGTCGACGCTCCCAACGCTCGCGCCAGCCACCGTGCTCGCCGCCGTCGCGGGCACCGCCACCGGCTGCCCGTAGTCGATCCTGGCCCGGCCATTCTGGATCCGGATCCAAATTGGCATGTTTTGACCAATCTGGATCCGGATCCAAACTGGAGCGTCCCGATGTAAAGGTGAGAGTGGCGCGGTTTCGCGTGCTCTGCGCGTCGGGCTTGGCATGTGATTGCGGGTGGGCTCATACGTGGCGCCGCTCCGTTTGCTGGACGTGACGATTCGGCACAGCGGCGTGGTGGGGACATGCGCTCGAATCACGTGCATGACACGACCCAACCGCATCGATTACGGGTTGACCCCTCTTCACGTGATCTCAAATGGTGTTGACGAAGGCGTGCTGTTTCCGGACCCGGATG
>JBPCSK010000381.1:0-1144 GCA_051007275.1 Gaiellales bacterium
GGGCATGCCGCACTACGGCTCGCGCGACAAGGAGCCGACCGTGCGCCTCGACGCGCTGCGCCGCAGGGGCGCGCCGCGGATCCCGACCACGTCGGGCATCCTGATCGGCATCGGCGAGACGCGCCGCGAGCAGGTCGAGGCCTTGCTCGCGCTACGCGATCTGCACGCCGAGCACGGTCATCTGCAGGAGGTGATCGTCCAGAACTTCCGTGCCAAGGCAGGCACCAAGATGGTCGACGCGCCCGAGCCGTCGCTCGACGAGCACCTGTGGTCGCTCGCCGTGGCGCGCCTGATCCTGCCGGACGAGGTGAGCCTGCAGGCGCCGCCGAACCTCGCGCACGCCGACTTCCCGCGCCTGCTCGAGGCGGGCATCAACGACTGGGGCGGCGTGTCGCCCGTCACGCCCGACCATGTCAACCCCGAGGCCCCGTGGCCCGAGCTCGAGGTGCTGGAGGCCCGCACCGCCGAGGCCGGCCACACGCTGCTGCCGCGCCTGACGGTCTACCCCCGCTTTCTCAATGCCGACTGGGTCGAGCCCGCACCGCTCGCCGCGGCGCTCAAGCTCGCCGATGGTCAGCTGCGCTCACGCCCGAGCGACGGGTGGGTGAACGGGATCTCGCCATCGCCACCGGCGGCCTGGAGCGACGGACCGCCGGCCCGGCTCGGCGGGATCTCCAGCGACTTCGCGCGCGCCATCAAGCGCGCCGAGGCCGAGGAGCTCCTGGTGCTCGAAGACACCGAGGCGCTGCTAACGGCGCGCGGTCCCGAGCTCGCGCGTCTCGTGGAGCTCGCCGACCAGCGCCGCTGGGAGCGCGCGGGCGACGACGTGACGTACGTCGTCTGCCGGAACATCAACTACACCAACGTCTGCTACTTCAAGTGCGGCTTCGGCGCATTTTCGAAGGGGCGCCTCGCCGAGAACCTTCGCGGCCCGGCCTACCTGCTCGACGTCGACGAGGTCGCCCGCCGCTCGGTCGAGGCATGGGAGCGCGGCGGCACCGAGGTGTGCCTGCAGGGTGGCATCCACCCGGGCTTCACCGGCGAGTGGTACCTCGACGTCCTGCGCGCCGTGAAGGCTGCACAGCCCGAGATCCACGTGCACGCGTTCTCGCCGCTCGAGGTCTGGCAGGGCGCAGCGACCATG
>JBPCSK010000382.1:0-5330 GCA_051007275.1 Gaiellales bacterium
ATCGACCTGATCACCGGGCCCGACGGCGTGAAGACGCTCAACCACGGCCCCAACATCCACATGCCCGACGCGCCCGAGCGCCTCGTCGATCTGCTCTGCAACGCGCAGACGCTGCTCTTGCGCTCCGGCATCACGTCGGTGACGGACTGCCAGGTCACGCGCCGCGAGATGGAGACGTACCTGTCGGCGCGCGACGTCGGACGCCTGCAGCTGCGCGTCTCGATGCTCACGCTCTCCACGCTGCTCGAGGCGCTCGTCGAGCTGGGACTGCGCTCGCGCCTCGGCGACGACCACCTCGCGTTCGCCGGACTCAAGCTCTATGCCGATGGCTCGCTGACGGGACTGACGGCGTACTTCGAGAGCGGCTACCGCTTCGACCCCTGCCACCACGGCCAGCTGTACCACGACCCGGCCGAGCTGCGGCGCCTGATCCGCCGCGCGCACCGCTTCGGCCTGCAGACCGGCACGCACGCGCAGGGCGACTCGGCGATCCAGATCGTCCTCGACGCCGTCACCGAGGCGCTGGGCGATGTCGATCGCCACGATCACCGTCATCGCATCGAGCACTGCGGCATGCCGTCGGAGGAGCAGATCCCGGAGATCGCGCGCCTCGGCATCATCCCCGTCAACCAGCCGGCGCACCACTACCTGACGGGCGATGCGCTGCTCGACAAGCTCGGCGAGCGCGCGCACCGCTACAACCCGTACGGCGAGTTCGTCCGCGCCGGCATCGAGCCCGTGCTGTCGTCCGACACGCCCGTCTCGGGTCCCGATCCGCTGGAGGCGATCTGGGCGGCCGTGACGCGCGCCACGCGCTACGGCAACGTCCTCGGCGATGCGGCCCAGCGCCTCACCGTCGAGCAGGCCCTGCGCGGCTACACGATCAACGGTGCCCGGGCCACGCGCCGCGAGCACGTCGTCGGCGCGCTCGAGCCGGGCCAGCGCGCCGATTTCGCGATCCTCTCGGCCGACCCGCTCGCCGTCGCCGTCGACGACCTGCGCGCGATCCGCGTCGAGGAAACGTGGGTCGACGGCGCGCCCGTCGACTTCAGCCGCCTGTCGCCGGCAGCGACTCGACGGAGACCCCCGCGACACCTCGCGGCGAGACACGGAACGCGCCCCCGTCACGTCGATGACGCTGGCGGTCCCCAATCCGAGGAGCAGCTGATGTCCCCGCAGACGTCCCCCGACCCCATCTCCGCCCCGACTCGTCGGTTCGCATTCGGCTTTGCGATCGGTCTGCTGATCGTCGCCGCCGTGCTCTGGATCGCCGCCACCTGACGTCCAGGTTCGGTTTGGAGTCTGACCCCAGTCCGAACCTGCGTGGCGTCCAACTTCCGATTGGGGTCTGACCCCATTCGGAAGCTGAACCGCGCTAGGAGCGGGAGGCGACGGGCAGTTCGCCCTGGCGCGGCAGCTCTAGGCGCTCCCACACGTCGGCGAGACCGGTGACCAGGGCGTCCACGTCGGCGTCGGTGTGCAGCGGGCTCGTCGTGATGCGAAAGCGCTCCGTGCCACGCTCGACGGTGGGGTAGTCGATCGGCTGCACGTAGACGCCGTGATGGTCGAGCAGGAGCTTCGCGGCCTCGCGGCAGCGCACCGGATCGCCGAGGATGACCGGGATCAGGTGGCTCTCCGTTGGCAGCGTCGGGATGCCCTCCGCCTCGATGCGGTCACGCACCTCCGCCACGCGCGTGTGCAGCGCGATGCGCTCGACGTCGCTCGTGCGCAGGTGGCGGATGCTGGCATGCGCGGCGGCCACGACGACCGGTGCGAGCGACGTGGTGAAGATGAAGCCGGTGCCGTAGGAGCGGATCAGGTCGACCAGACGCGCTGAGCCGGTGACGTAGCCACCCATGGCGCCAACGGCCTTGCCGAGCGTGCCCTGAACGATGTCGATCTCGCCCTCCAGTCCCTCGCGCGCGACGATGCCGGCGCCCTCGGGACCGTACATGCCGACCGCGTGCACCTCGTCGACGAACGTCAGCGCGTCGTGGCGCTTGGCAACATCGGCGAGCTCGGCGATCGGGGCGATGTCGCCGTCCATCGAGTAGACCGACTCGAACGCCACCACGCGAGCGCGCGAGGGATCCTCGTCGCGCAGCAGCTGCTCAAGGTGCGCGGCGTCGTTGTGGCGGAAGACGCGGACGGTCGCGCCGCTGCGACGCATGCCCTCGATCATCGAGTTGTGGTTCTTGGCATCGGAGTAGATGACGCACTCGGGCAGCACGCTGCCGAGCACCGCGAAGGCGGTGAAGTTGGCGACCCAGCCGGACGAGAACAGGAGCCCGGCCTCCTTGCGATGCCAGTCGGCGAGCTCGCGCTCCAGCGCTACGTGCATCGTGGTGGTGCCGGAGATGTTGCGCGTGCCGCCGCTACCGGCGCCGTAGGCAGCGGCCTCGGTGACGGCCTCGACGACGGCCGCGTTGGCGGCCATGCCGAGGTAGTCATTCGAGCACCAGACCGCGACCGTGCGCGTCGTGCCGTCGGCCGCATGGAGCATCGCGCTGGCCGTCCCGGGGATGCGCTCGATCTCCGCGAAGGAGCGGTAGCGACCCTCGGTCTTCAGACGCTCGATCGCGTCGTCGACGATGCCGGAGTAGTCCACGTCCGGCACTCTACCCCGACTCGCTGAGACGCCCCTGAGGTCGCCGCTAGCCTGCGGCCCACGTCGCCAGCGCGGTCCAGCCGGCAGCGGTCGTGGTGGCAAGGTCGTAGAGGCTGAACCCATTGGCGCCGGCGTCGCGCGCGCCGCGAGCGGCAGCATCGAGATTGGCCGGCGGCAACCCACCTGCAAGGCCGCTGATCACGTGCACCGGCATGGCCTGGTCGCCGATGAGCTCGCGTGGCTTCTGCGTGCAGCCGACGGTCATGTCGTACATCTTCTGAGCGCTGAGGCGCCGTGGCGGGTAGCACATGGGCAGCACCGCGTCAGCGTTGTCGCCGATCTCCGTCCACGGGAAGATCGGCCAGTAGTTATTGGTCGGATTCGGCGTGATCGCGCCGATCGGCGTCTTCGGATACGTCGCGCGCAGCCAGGCGAGCAGGGCACCGGCGCGCTGCGAGCGCAGCTTCGCGTTCTTGACGTAGGTCGCCTCGATGTCGACCGCGACGCCATCGACCGGGTCGGTGCCGCCGATCGCGAGCGCGGCGGCGAGCCGGCGCTGATCGACCTTCGGCTTCTGGTATCCGGGCAGGTACCACGGCACGACGCGGACGCCGGCTGCGTGGGCGACGGCGACGAGCTGCTTGAGCGGTGCCGGGTTGACGACGTCGACCTTGCTCTTGGCGTTGCTCGTCTCGACGTAGATGACGGAGACTCCCTGCTGCTGCGCGGTCGTGACGACGCTGGTCGGGTTCTTCTCCAGGGCGTCCCAGATGTCGATCCACACTCCGGTGCCCGAGAACACGGCGCCCCGGGACGGCTCGGCACCGGCCGTCGGGGCGACGAGGCCGAGCGCGAGCGCGATCAGGGCGAGCAGCGGGACGAGGCGGCGCATGGGTCGCATCCTTCGTGCGGTCCGGGACGGCTACGCGCCGAGGTGATCGGCCAGCGAGCGCGCCGCGGCGGCGGCCTCGACCTTGGGGTCGACCGTCTGCTGCTGCGCCTCCGCGTAGGCCAGGAGCGCCTTGCGTGCGCGGTTGCTGTGGTGGAGCAGGAGGCGCGCAAGCTCGTCGCCGTCGCCCGTTCGGATGGCCGCGATCATCTGGTGGTGCTCGGCCTGGGCATGGTCCTGCTCGCTGAGGACGCTGACGGCCACCCGGGAGTACGAGTCCATCAGCGTGAGCACGCGCCCGGCGGCGTCGGCGAAGTACGGCATGCCGGACAGCCGGTGGAGCTCCTGATGGAAGGCGTAGTTGCGGTCCGACCACGTCTCGGGATCGAGGTCGTCCATGGCGTCGACGAGGCCGCTCAGCAGCTCGACGTCGGAGGCGGTGGCGTTGGCGACGATGCTCGGCGCCATGTGGGACTCGAGCAGGGCGCGCAGCGTCCAGACCTCGTCGACCTCGTGCGGGGCAAGCTCGGTGACCCGCGCGCCGCCGTCGTCGGAGAAGGTCACGAGCCCCTCGGCTGCGAGCGCGTGGAGCGCCTCGCGGACGGGAATGCGGCTGACGCCCATGGCCTCGGCGATCGAGGCCTGGATCAGCGGCTGGCCGGGGGTGAGCAGGCCCTGCCGGATGCCCTCGCGCAGGACGTCGGCGATCGCGGGCTTCGGCCCGGTGCGCGTGGTTTCGGGCTTGGCGCTCATCACGAGCGATCGTACAGGGCTTCGTTCGGAATCGGTCACTTGCATTCCAGTGTATACACTGTATGCTCTCGCAGCAAGAGCTGCCCTTCCGGCAGCGGGACGCAGGAGAGCACCCAACGTGAAGCGCATCGGAGTAGACGTCGGCGGCACCTTCACCGACCTCATCCTCGTGGATGAAGAGGCCGGCAAGATCACCGTCGACAAGGTTCCTTCCACCCCCGACGATCCCGCCCGCGGCGTGGTCGAGGGCATCAACCGCCTCTGCGAGAAGGCGGGCGTGCAGCTGTCGGAGATCGACAACCTCCTGCACGGCACGACCGTCGCGACCAACATCGCGCTGACGCACCAGGGCGCCTCCGTCGGCCTGATCACCACCGAGGGCTTCCGCGACATCCTCCACATCGCGCGCCACAAGAAGCCCCTCAACTTCTCGATCCAGCAGGACCTGCCGTGGCAGGCGCGCCCGCTCGTCAAGCGCCGCAACCGCCGCGTCGTCGCCGAGCGCGTGACCGCGCCGCACGGCGAGATCGTCACGCCGCTCGACGAGGACGCCGTCCGCCGCGAGGTGCGCCTGCTCAAGGAGTCGGGCGTCGAGGCCGTCGCCGTCTGCTTCCTGCACTCGTACCTCAACGGCGCGCACGAGCAGCGCGTGGCGGAGATCATCTCGGAGGAGTTCCCCGAGGCGTACCAGTCGATCTCGAGCGACGTGATCCCGCTCTACCGCGAGTACGAGCGCTTCTCCACCGTCGCGCTCAACGCCTTCGTCGGCCCCAAGGTGTCGACGTACCTCGACCGCTTCGCGACCGCGATGAAGGACGCCGGCTTCAAGCACGGCGTGCAGCTGATGCAGTCGTCCGGCGGCATGGCGACCGTCGAGGCCGCGTCGCGCCGCCCCGTCAACCTGCTGATGAGCGGCCCCGTGGCGGGCCTGATCGGCGGCATCTGGGCCGGCAAGATGGCGGGCTACGACAGCGTCATCACGCTCGACATCGGCGGCACCTCCGCCGACGTCGGCGTGGCGGCCGGCGGCCAGATGCGCATGCGCCACCTGCTCGACACGAAGGTCGGCGACTACCAGGC
>JBPCSK010000383.1:0-1837 GCA_051007275.1 Gaiellales bacterium
AGCAGGTGCCGCTCCTGCGGCGTCTCTGGACCGAGCGGTCCGTCACCTTCGAGGGCGACCACGATCGCATCACCGGCGCGGGCATCGCCCCGATGCCGATCCAGCGGCCGATCCCCGTGTGGTTCGGCGGGTACTCGCCGCCGGCCTACCGCCGCATGGGGCGGCTCGCCGACGGCTGGTTCCCGTCGTCGGTCAAGCCGGGGCCGCAGCTCGACGCAGCGCTCGAGATCATCGCGCGCTCGGCTGAGGAGGCTGGTCGCAATCCCGCCGACATCGCGATGGAGGGACGCATCGAGTGGCGCCCGGGCATCACCCGCGACGAGCTGCAGCACCTCAACGGCACGTGGCAGGACGCGGGCGCGAGCCACGTCTCGTTCGACACGATGGGGAACGGGCTCCACACCGTCGAGGGGCACCTCGAGGCGCTGAACCAGATCGCCGACGCGCTCGGCCTCGGCACCCGCTGACGTCTACGCCGTGAGGCGCGCGTAGCGCAGGAAGGCGTCGACGTCGTAGCCGGCCGGCGCCTGCGCGCGTAGGAGCGCGATGAAGTCCGCGGTCGTGGCGATGCCGAGGCGGTGCTGCCCGACCCAGGTGCGCAGCACGCCATCGACGGCGCCGCTGCCCCAATCGGCATCGAGCTTCGCGAGCGCGCACGCCGCACCGTCGTAGATCGCGTCGTACCAGTCATCATGCTGGCCGAACTGCGCGAGCGTCCAGGTGAGGCGCGCCGTGCCGTAGCCGGCGAATGGCCTGCGCGTGTCGCACTCGCCGAGCCGCTTGAGGTCGCGCAGCTGCGCATACGTCGTCGGGCCCTCGTCGAGCCACGGCTCGGTGGAGCCGTCGCTGCCGACGAGCTGCGAGAACCACTGGTGCGCGACCTCGTGCACCAGCGTCTCCTGCGATGGCTCGGTCAGGATCAGACCCGAGTACTCCATGCCGTACGACTCAAGGCCCGGGGTGACGATGACGTCGAGCTGGCGCAGGTCCGTCGATCCATAGCGTTGCGTCATCCGCGACAGCGACGAGCGCGTCGCGCTGACCAAGCGGCGTGCAGTCGTGCCGGCGGGTGCGAGCAGGCGGATGCGTGCGCCTGCGCTGGTGGCCGTCGACTCGCGCCATGGCCCGATCGCGATGCTCACGTCGCGGGCGGTGGGAGAGGTGAAGACGGCTCGGCGCTGGCCTACGGGAGCCGTGGCGGGCGCGAGCGTGCCACCGGTGGCAGCTGCCAGCGTCCCAGGCCAGGTGAGGTCGATCGTCCACTGCGCCATCGACGCGACGAACGGGTCGCCGAGCCCGTCGGGCGGGGTGAGCAGCGGTGCGCCATCGCGGGTCGTGGCGAGCACCGGCAGCGCGTCGCCGTAGTAGGACGCGCCGTTCGTCGTGCCCAGCCGGGCGTTCGCGTGGGGGAGCCTGATCGCGAAGCGCAGATCCAATCGCACGGCGGCGTCAGGCTGCAGGGGGGTGGAGAGGCGGACCTTCAGCGCGGTGCAGCCGAGGCTCGTCGCAGTGATCTCGCCACCCGTCAGGCTCGACACGGTGATGTGCCGATGCGCGCACCCGTCGGTATTTGCCCAGAGGCGCACCGTCACCTCATCGACCGGAGCGCCCGTGCTGTTGGTGAAGGACAGCGTCTCGCTACCCGTCAGGCGCCCATCGGCCGTCGCCGCGGCCACGACGCTATACGACTGCGCTGCTGGACCGTAGGTCGCTGCGGCCGACGGGCCGGCGAACGCGGCGATCAGGGTGGCGAGCAGCAGGGCGAGCGTGAGACGCATGGCCGAAACGCTACCTGCTCGCGCGCCGGTGCAAGAGACGCTCGCGCGTGGCTATCATC
>JBPCSK010000384.1:0-2795 GCA_051007275.1 Gaiellales bacterium
CGCGCCTTCCGCTTCTCCGACGAGGAGGCCAGCTCCGTGCCGGGCAGCGGCGGCACCGCGGGGATCTCGTCCTCGATGACGCCCATCACTGATCTCCGAGGCGCACGCGCGGGTTGAGGATCGAGATGAGGATGTCACCGAGCAGCGTGGCGATCATGTAGACGATGCCGATCATGAGGACGCCCGCCGACAGCACCGGCAGGTCCTTGCTGGTGGCCGCGCGCACGAGCTCGCGACCGAGGCCGTTGTAGTTGAAGATCAGCTCGACGGCGAGGAGACCGCCGAACAGGTAGCCGGTCTGCGTGGCGACGACGGAGATCGTCGGGAGCAGGGCGTTGCGCAGGACGTGGCGCCGGATGACGACGCCGCGCGGCAGGCCCTTCATGAAGGCGGTGCGCGTGTAGTCGGCCTCCATGGCGGTGATGACGCCGGCGCGCGCCATGCGCGCGATGTAGCCGAAGTAGACGATCACGAGCGCGGTCATGGGCAGCACGAGGCGCCACAGCTGGTCGAGCGGACCGGAGGGATCATTGGTGCTGGCCAGGGTCGGGAACCACGCGAGCTGGACGGCGAAGATGACGAGGAGGAACGACGCGGTCACGAATTCGGGCAGCGATGAGCCCGCGAGACTGACCGTGACGATCACGCGGTCGATGATCGACCCGCGTCTGAGCGCCGCCCAGACGCCGGCGAGGATCGCCAGCGGCACGGTGAACAAGAGCGCGAGGAAGGCGAGCTTGGCGGAGTTGAGGAACGTCGTGCCGATCACGTGGACGACGGACTCGCGCGTCTTGTACGACTCGCCCAGATCGCCGTGGGCGTAGTTGCTCATCTGGTTGAGGTACTGCTTGTAGAGCGGCTGATCCGTGCCGAGCCGATGGTTGAGCTCGTCGACGGACTCCTGCGGCGCGAACGGGCCGAGGATCTGGCGGCCGACGTTGCCGGGCAGGACGTTCGACAGCGCGAACACGATGATCGTCAGCAGAAACAGCGTGACGATCGCGAGCGCGATGCGGCGGATCAGGAAGACGAGCATGGTGTGACGGTGGACCTTGAAGAGGCGGAAAGGGCCGGGGCCCCGTCGCAGCTGCGACGGTGACCCCGGCCCCGAGTTCCGTTCTGGCTTAGGCCTGGGAAGCGCCCTCGAGGAAGGCGAAGCCCATCGCCGTCGTCACGATGCCCTGGAACTTGTTGTTGAACGCGCCCAGGGTGTTGATCGTGTACGGAATGGCGACCGGGACGTTGTCCCAGAGGTTCTTCTCGACCGCAGCGGCCGTCGACTTCTGATCGTCGACCGAGACGGCTGCCGACCACGCGGCGAACGCGTCGTCGAACGCCTTGTCGGCGTACTGCGACGAGTTCCACACGCCGTTCGTGGCGAGCGCGGCGTTGAGGTACACGTCCGGCGTGCCACGATGGCCGTAGTCCACGATGCCGGCATCCGAGGCGCCGGAGCACGGCGGCTTG
Source organism: Gaiellales bacterium (assembly GCA_051007275.1). Classification (GTDB taxonomy): domain Bacteria; phylum Actinomycetota; class Thermoleophilia; order Gaiellales; family F1-60-MAGs149; genus F1-60-MAGs149. The sequence goes on from JBPCSK010000384.1 coordinate 1,468, forward strand.
GCCGGCTCGGCCGGGCACCAGTACTTGCCGTAGAACGTGCCGTAGTCAGAGCCGACCAGCTTGACGTTGATTCCGGCCTGCTTCATGCCGTCGGCCGCGAGGACCGCCATGTTGGTCATGTCGATGGCCTTGATGTACGGCAGCTCGATGGTCAGACCCTCGGCACCGGCCTCCTTGAGGAGCGCCTTGGCCTTGTCGATGTCCTGCGTGCGCTGCTCGACCGCCGACTCATCGAAGTACGGGTACAGCGAGAAGATGACCTGGTCGTTAGCGACCGTGCCATGGCCACCGAGGGCCTTGTCGATCATCTTCTGACGGTCCATCGAGTAGGCAATCGCCTGGCGGACCTTCGGGTCCATGACGGCGCCCTTGTCGCAGCGCAGCCACAGCTGGCGATGCGCGGCGGACTTGAGCTCGACGATGTTCATGTTCGGGTCGTTCAGGAGCACTGCGCCCTTATCGGCCGTGATCGTCGTGCAGCCGTCGGCCTCACCGCTGGAGACGGCGGCGACCTGCGCGGCCGTGTCCTCGATGAAGATGAACTCGACGCTGTCGAGCGGGGTCTTGCCGCCCCACCAGTTCTCGTTGCGGGAGTACGTGGCGCCCGTCTTGACGTCGAGCTTGTCGATCTTCCACGGACCGGTGCCGCCGACGCCCGGCGTGAGGTTGTCCTTGACGGTCCAGGCGACCGGCACGATCTGCGACTGGCTGTTATCGGACGAGACCAGGTACGGGAAGTGGCCGTTGGCCTTGTCGAGCTTGAAGACGACCGTGAGATCGTCGGAGGCCGTCGTGCCGCCCTTCGACAGCGTGCCCGTGAGCGCCGAGTTACCGGCCTCGATCAGCTTGTCCATCGTGGCGACGACGTCGGCGGAGGTGAACGGCGTGCCGTCCTGCCACAGGACGCCCTCGCGGAGCTTGAACGTCCACTCGGTGCCGTCGGTGCTGCCGGACCACTCAGTGGCCAGCTGCGGCTGGATCGAGAGGTCGGAGGCCGAGCGCACGAGGTACTCGAAGACCTGCGCCGTGACGTTGTACGTCACGAGGTCGATCATCGTGATCGGGTTGACGCCTTCGGAGCCCGGCAGCGACATGGTCAGCTTGATGGTGCCGCCCTGCTTGACCTCGGCCGTCGTGGCGACGTCGCCACCGCCGATGCCCGTGTCCGTCGCGCCACCGGCGTCGCCGCCCGAGCTGCTCGAGCCACCGCACGCGGCGATGATCGCGCTGATCGACGCAAGGGACAGACCGAGAACCGTGCCGCGCTGGATGAAGTGGCGGCGGTTGATCTTCCCCTGGGCGAACGACTCGACCAGATCGAGCTGCGA
>JBPCSK010000385.1:0-3632 GCA_051007275.1 Gaiellales bacterium
GCGACGCTCGAGACGTAGGCGGTCAGCACGCCCAGAGAGATGAGCGTGTCCATCGATGCGCTGCGGTGGCGCAGAGCGAGATAGGCGGAGCGGTGGAACGGCCAGGCCGACCACAGCGCGACGGGCGTGGCGAGAATGCCGGCCACCCAGCCCCAGCCGTGGAACTGCAGCGCGGGGATCATCGACAGCGCGAGCACGGGGATCGACAGCACGACCGCCACGAGCATGCGGCTGACGAGTGGGTCGCGGCCGTGTGCGCGCGGCGTGGCGTCGGCCAGGGGGGTGGCGCCGTAGCCGGCCTCGGCGATCGCGCGTACCAGCTGCGGCACGGTTGCAACGGCGGGGTCGAAGTCGACCGCGGCCCGCTCGGTGGCGAGGTTGACGGACGCGACGTCGACCCCGGGGACGGCGGTGAGCGCGCTCTCCGCGCGCCCGACGCACGAGGCGCAGTGCAGGCCGTCGAGGGCCAGGTCGACGTGCTCGGTGGATGTGAGGGTGGGGGTCATCGCACTCGCAGTATACATACCCCCGGGGGGTACTATAGACTGCGTTGCATGGATCACCCCGAAGCCTCCGGCGGCTACGCCGCAACCAAGGACGAGCTGCTCAAGCGCCTCTCGCGTGCCGAGGGGCAGGTGCGCGGCGTCGCGCGCATGATCGAGGAGGACCGCTACTGCATGGACGTCCTCACCCAGATCTCCGCGGCCCGAGCCGCGCTCGATCGCGTGGCGCTCGGCGTGCTCGACGAGCACGTCCGCCACTGCGTGGTCGGCGGCCACGGCCCCGGCACCGAGGAGGAGCGCATCGACGAGCTGATGGCCGCCGTTGGGCGCCTGGCTGGGCGACGCGCGTGAGCACCGCGCCGGTGCGGTGCGCAGGCGCCGAGTACGTCGAGGTGGGGGCGGCGCTGCTGGCCGCCGCGGCCGATGGCACCGTCGGTCTAGTCGCCACCATCGTCGCTCCGCCAGCGCTGGTGCTCGGCTCCGCGCAGCCGGAGGTTGACGCCGCCACCACGATCGACATCGTCAGGCGCGGCACGGGTGGCGGGGCCGTGCTGTGTGATGCGGGCACGCTGCTGATCGATCTCGCCGTGCCGGCGGGCCATGCGCTCGCGCCCGAGGACGTCACGGAGGCCTACCGCCCGCTCGGCGAGGCGCTGCAGGGGGTGCTCGCCGGACTCGGCGTCAACTGCCGCACCGTCACCGTGGAGGAGGCGCGTGCGATGACGGACGCGCGCAAGGCCGCGGCTCGTCGTGCGTGCTGGGCGGGACTGTCGCCGTACGAGCTCGTGCTCGCCGACGGCCGCAAGCTCGTCGGTCTCGCGCAGCGCCGTCGCCGTGGGGCCGTCCTGCATCAGATCGCGGTCCCGGTCACGACGCCGCCCGCGGCGGTTGCCGACCACCTCGTCGACGGCGCCACCCTCGCGCCGTGGCTCGAGGCAACGGCGATGCTGGCAGGTGCCGCGGGCTGCGGCTCGGCCACGCCGGGCGGGGTGTGGGACGTGCTGCGCGGGCCGCTGGCCGCGCTGCTCGACTAGGAGCGGAACGCGTCCGTGGCGTCTGCGGCCTTCTGGCGCAGGCGGGCTCGGGCGGCGTCGGTCGCCGGGTCGGAGCCGGGCACGCCCTCGACGATCAGATCGGCGACGACCGGCGTGGCGACGGGCGCGATGGGCTCGTCGGGCTGCGTCTCGAGGCCGCTGACCTTCTCGCGCAGCTCCTCGCGCAGGGCCGCGTTGGCCTCCTCGTCAACCGGAGCCTCTGGGTCACCGAAGGTCGCGTCATCGGGCACCGCGTAATCGCTCTCGTACGCGGCGACGACCTCATCGACGAACGCGTCGTCGGTCGACTCGCCGCCGCGGAGTCGACGCCACGCGCGCGGCGCGGACGCCACGCCGGCGGCCACGAGCAGGGCTGCGGCTGCTGCTGCGCCGCCGATCAGCTTCGCGTTTCGCATGGGTGCAGCGTAGCGCTCGTTGCGGTGTCCGTCGCCCCGCCGCCAGACCGGTGCTATCTTCTCCCGCGCGGCTTTCCGCCGTGCGTCGCCGTGGCGATGCGTGACCCACACGAAGGACCTGTCTGCAAGTGACCGCCTACGAATTCATGCTGATCCTCGATCCCGAAGTGGACGAGGCGCGCCAGGAAGAGGTTGTCCACCGCGTGCGCGACATCATCCTCGGTGGCGGCGGCTCGTGGGATGCCATCGATCCGTGGGGTCGTCGCAAGCTCGCGTTCCCGATCAAGAAGCGCGAAGAGGGCGACTACTGGGTGATCCGCTTCACGGCCGATCCCGCCTCGCTGGCCGAGGCCGAGCGCGTCCTCTCGATCACCGACGAGGTTCTGCGCCACAAGGCCGTTCATCAGGCGCGTCCCGCGCGGAAGGCGGAGGCTGCGGCCGGATCCTGAGTCCGATCTGGCTGTCCCGTGCGCGAGTCCGTAGGCTCCGCGTAACGCGACACCGGTGACGATCGACTCCCGGATACCCGCCCGCAGAAAGGTCACCCACCATGGCGAACATCAATCGAGTCATCCTCGTCGGCAACCTGACCCGCGACCCCGAGCTTCGCTCGACGGGAAGCGGCCTGTCGGTCTGCACGATCCGCATCGCCGTCAACAATCGCCGCAAGAAGGGCGACACGGGCGAGTGGGTCGAGGAGCCGAACTACTTCAACGTCACCACCTTCGGCGCGCAGGCCGACAACGTCGCGCGCTTCCTCGCCAAGGGTCGCCAGGTCGCCGTCGACGGCCGCCTGTCCTGGAGCGAGTACGAAGCCAAGGACGGCTCCGGCAAGCGCGAGCGCGTCGAGGTCATCGCCGACACGGTCCAGTTCATCGGCCCCCGCGAGGGTGGCTCCGGTGGCGGCGGTGGTGGCGGTGGCGAGTGGTCCGCTCCGGCTGCGGCTCCCGCACCGGCTTCCGATATCCCTGACGCTTGGTCCGGCGGCGCCGCCGCTCAGGACGACGACATTCCCTTCTGATCCACGAGGACGACTGATGGCACGCACCGGCAACCGCAAGGCGATTCTGCTCGACGACGTCGAGCACCTCGGGCATCGCGGCGACATCGTCGCCGTCTCCCGCGGCTACCTCCGCAACTACCTCGTCCCGCGCAAGCTGGCCGAGGAGGCGACGAACGCCCGTGTCGCCGAGGTCGAGAAGCTGGCCGCCACGCGCGCCGCGCAGGAGGCCCGCACCGCTGAGCAGGCGCAGACGATCGCGGCCACGCTGACCAAGACGGTGCTCTCGATCCCGATGCGCTGCGGTCCGGACGGTCGCCTGTACGGCTCCGTCACCGCCGCCGACCTCGCCGACGAGATCTGGCGCACGCGCAAGATCCGCGTCGACCGTCGCAAGATCCGCCTCGAGGAGCCGATCAAGGCCGTCGGTGCGTATCTCGTCGAGATCGACGTGTTCACCGATGTGCGCGCTGCCGTCAAGACGCAGGTCGTCGCGGCCGAGGGCTTCGAGGTTGATGAGGCACCGGTCGTCGAGGCCGAGGTCGAGGTCGTCGAGGTTCTCGCCGACGACGACGCAGCCGCGACGGACGAGTAGCGGGATCGCGGGATGACGCCCGCGCCAGAGGGGGCCAATCTCCCGCCCCAGGATCTCGACGCCGAGGAGGCCGTCCTCGGCGCG
>JBPCSK010000386.1:0-1010 GCA_051007275.1 Gaiellales bacterium
CGGGTCTGCCGGCGGGCTTCACGCCGGAGCAGTCGCTCGGCCTCAAGATTGCCCGCGCTCTCGCCGCCGATCAGCTGCGCGGCGCGCTCGAGCTCGAGGACGGCTCGCCTGGCGTGCGCGCGCGCCTCACGTGGAGCCGCGCATGAGGATCCTGATCGCCGAGGACGAGACGATCATCCGCCTCGACGTGCGCACGCTGCTCGAGAAGGCCGGGCATGAGGTCGTCGCCGAGGCACGCGACGGGCAGGAGGCCGTGACGCTCGCGGAGGAGCACGACCCCGAGCTGATCGTTATGGACGTCCGGATGCCGCACATGGACGGCATCGAGGCGGCGCGCCTGATCACGGATCGCAAGCCCGTACCTATCGTGATGCTGACGGCCTACGCCGAGCAGGACCTGGTCACGCGCGCCTCCGAGGCCGGCGCCTTTGCCTACCTCGTCAAACCGTTTCGCGAAGTCGATCTGCTGCCCGCGCTCGGCACGGCCCGGGCCCGCTTCGAGGAGCTCTCGGCGCTGCGCGACGAGGCCGCGGATCTGGCCGAGGCGCTCGCCTCCCGCAAGGCCGTCGAGCGTGCGAAGGGCATCCTCATGCAGAAGGACGGCATCGATGAGGCCGAGGCCTTCCGTCGCATCCGCGCGGCGAGCCAGAAGACCGGCCGCACGATGCGCGTCGTCGCCGAAGCCCTGATCGCCGCGTTCGACGAGGCGCCGCAGTGAGCGTCTCGCCCGACGTCGTGGAGCGCCGCGGCACCGGCGGCAGCACCGAGCTGGGGCCGCCGTGGCGCGTCATCGTCCTCAACGACGACCACAACACCTTCGAGGGCGTGGCGCGCTCGCTGGCCGCCGTCCTGCCCGGCGTCGACTACGCCAGGGGCATGGCCTTTGCCAACCGCATCCACAAGTCGGGCCAGGCGATCGTCTGGACCGGCCACCAGGAGGCGGCCGAGCTCTACTGGGAGCAGCTTCGTGACGCGGGGCTGACGATGGCCCCGCTCGAGCAGTCCTGAGC
>JBPCSK010000387.1:0-7369 GCA_051007275.1 Gaiellales bacterium
GCTCAACCGCCATCTCAACGCGGTGCTCGCCGCGACGCAGGAGGGCGAGGGCGACGCGCGCTTCATCGCCCGCGAGAACCCGGCGCTCGCGCAGGCCGTCCGCGGTGCCCGCGCCGCCGGCGTGCCCGACGCGTCGATCCAGCGCACGCTCGACCTTGCCAAGCAGGGCGTCAAGGAGCTGCAGATCGACGAGTACGACACCGACTGGCAGGGCGAGGCATACCTGACCGTCTCGGGCCAGAACTCGAACAACTCCGTGCGCATCACCAACGCGTTCATGGAGGCCGTTGAACAAGACGCCGAGTGGCCGCTGTACGACCGCACCGAGCTGGCCAAGGCCGAGGCCCAGGGCCGCGCCCCCGCGGCGAGCAAGGTCCTGCGCGCCCGCGACCTGTGGGATCAGATCTGCGAGGCGGCCTGGCTGTGCGCCGATCCGGGGATCCAGTTCCACGACACGACGAACGAGTGGCACACGTGCCCAGCCGACGGCCCGATCGTCGCCTCGAACCCGTGCGCCGAGTACGTCTTCCTCGACGACACCGCCTGCAACCTGGCCTCGATGAACCTGATGAAGTTCGATCAGGGCGACCGCTTCGACCACGTCGCGTTCCGTCACGCCAGCCGCCTGTGGACGATCGTGCTGGAGATCTCGGTCCTGATGGCCCAGTTCCCCAGCCGCGAGATCGCCGAGCGCTCGTACCTGTACCGCACGCTCGGTCTCGGCTACGCCAACCTCGGCGCGCTGACGATGCAGCGCGGCCTCGCGTACGACTCGCCGGAGGCCTACGCCTTCTGCGGCGCCGTTAGCGCGATCATGCACTTCACGTCGCTCGCCACGAGCGCCGAGCTGGCAGCGGAGCAGGGCACGTTCGACGCCTACGACCGCAACAAGGACGACATGCTCCGCGTGGTCCGCAACCATCGCCGCGCCGCCTACGCGGCCCCGGCTGCGGAGTACGAGGGCCTGCAGGTCACGCCTGAGGGCATCGACGCCACCTACTGCGAGCCCGACCTCCTCGAGGTCGCGCGCTACGAGGCCGATCGCGCCCTCGCCCTCGGCGAGACGCACGGCTTCCGCAATGCGCAGGTCACGCTGATCGCGCCGACCGGCACGATCGGTCTGGTCATGGACTGCGACACGACGGGCATCGAGCCCGACTTCGCGCTCGTCAAGTTCAAGAAGCTGGCCGGTGGTGGGTACTACAAGATCGTCAACGCGTCGGTTCCGCCGGCGCTCGAGCACCTCGGCTACACGCCGGAGCAGGTCGACGACATCGTCCGCTACTGCGTGGGTACCGGCTCGCTCACCGGCGTGCCGCACGTCCATCCGGAGGCGCTGCGCGGCTTCGGCTTCACGGAGGCGATGCTCGCCGCCGTCGAGACTGCGCTGCCGACCGCGTTCGATGTCCGCTTTGCGTTCACCCGCTACACGGTGGGCGACGACGCGATCGTGGAGGAGCTCGGCATCGATCGCGAGGACCTCGACGTCCCGGGCTTCGATCTCCTCAAGGCGCTCGGATTCTCCGACGCCGAGATCGATGAGGCGAACACCGCGATCTGCGGCACGATGACCGTCGAGGGTGCGCCGCACCTGCTCGATGAGCACCTGCCGGTGTTCGATTGCGCCAACAAGTGCGGTCGTCTCGGCACCCGCGCGATCCGCGCGCTGTCGCACATCGAGATGATGGCGGCTGCGCAGCCGTTCCTCTCAGGTGCGATCTCGAAGACGATCAACCTGCCCGCCTCGGCGTCGATCTCCGATGTCGCGGAGTGCTACCGCGTCTCGTGGAAGAAGATGGTCAAGGCCAACGCGCTCTATCGCGACGGCTCGAAGCTCTCGCAGCCGCTCTCCGGCGCGGCCGCCGAGGACCTCGACGTCGGCGCCGAGTTCGAGGCCCCGACCGAGCTGCCGAGCGTGGAGCAGGCCGCCGAGCGCGTCGTCCAGGTGATGGGCGAGCGCCGTCGGCTCCCGCATCGCCGCGCCGGCTACACCCAGAAGGCCACGCTCGCGGGCCACAAGGTGTACCTCCGCACGGGCGAGTACGAGGACGGCACGCTCGGTGAGATCTTCATCGACATGCACAAGGAGGGCGCGGCCTACCGCTCCCTGATGAACAGCTTCGCCATCGCCGTCTCGCTGGGTCTCCAGCATGGCGTGCCGCTGGAGGAGTTCGTCGATGCCTTCGTGTTCACCCGCTTCGAGCCGAACGGGATGGTCGTCGGCAACGACAAGATCAAGATGTCGACCAGCGTGATCGACTACATCTTCCGCGAGGTCGCGATCTCCTACCTCGACCGCAACGACCTGTCGCACGTCGACGATCAGGATCTGCGCGGCGATGACGTCGGCACGCCGAAGTCGGAGCGCCTCGATCGCGGCGTCACCGCCGTCGCCGCGACCCCGGTCGCCCCGGTGCCCGCCGGTGCCGGCGTCGAGGCGCAGGGTCGGATGCAGCAGCGTCCCGCGCCGCTGCTCACCGAGCGTGACGAGGCCCGTCTGAAGGGCTACGAGGGCGATGCCTGCGGCAACTGCGGTCAGATGACCCTGGTCCGCAACGGCACGTGCCTCAAGTGCATCAGCTGCGGCGAGACGAGCGGCTGCTCGTAGGTCTCGGCATCAGGCCTGTGAACCGTCGAAGGGGCGCCTCCGGGCGCCCCTTCCGCGTTCTCAGGCGTGGGCAGACGGGCGGTCGAGATTCGCGCCCGCGTCATTTCCATCCGCTCCCGCCGGTGCTACCCTCGTGCTCATGAGCGTCCGTCGTCGGATCACTGTCGCGCTCGGTCTCGGCCTGCTGGCAGCAGCGCTCGTCCCGGGCGCGCACGCGGAGACGATCGGCACGGGGCCAACGGCCTGCGAGGGAGCAGCGAACGGCTCGTGCGCCGGGGTGCATGCGCTCGGCTACGCGCACCCGTTCGTCGACCTGCACGGTATCGACCTTCATCGCGCGGATCTCCGCGGCGCCGATCTGCATCACGCGAACCTCCGTGGCGCCGACCTGCGAGGTGCGCGACTGCACGGCGCGCACCTGCACGGGGCCGACCTGCGCGGGGCCGACCTGCGCGGCGCGAAGCTCGTGGGCGCCGACCTCCTCGGTGCCAATCTGAAGGGCGCGCGGCTCGACAGCCATCGCAAGCGCATCCACCACAAGGGACGCGCCACGACACGACAGGCGACGGTGCCGGCGTGCGGCCTCAACTGCGCGTCGGTGGACCTCACGAGCGCGAACCTGACCGGCGCCAACCTCACGGGCGTCAACCTGTCGAACGCCATCCTCGTCAGCGCGAACCTCACCGACGCGAACCTGACGAACGCGACGCTCACCGGCGCCGACATCACCAACGCCAACTTCGCCTATGCCCAGCTGGCCGGCGTTGCGGCGTCCGGCCTGGTCGGGGCGCCCATCGGAGCGTTTCCCGCAACGTACGTGGTCGTGTCCGGCGCGATCCTCGGACCCGCGGTGAACCTCGCAGGCGCGAACCTCGCCGGAGCCAATCTGTCCGGGGTCAATCTGGCGAACGCGAATCTCGCCGGCGCCAATCTCGCATCGGCGAATCTCGCCTACGCCTTTCTCTCAGGGGCCGATTTCGCTGGCGCCAACCTCACCGGTACGCAGCTCGGAGGCTCGTGGATCGGCAATGCGGATTTCTCCGGCGCGATCATGTCCAACGTCGCGATCGGAATTGTAATGGGCGAGCCGAGCGCGCTTCCGGCGGCGGGCTGGACGTTCGACGGCCAGTGGATCTACCCGCCGTCGTCCTGAGGCATTCGAGGCGGCGCGCGCCGTGCCACGGGACCGTAGGCTTCGCAGGGACGATCCGACGAGGGAGATAGACGATGGCTGACACCTTCAAGGCGCTGATGATGCGCGAGACCGAGGATGGCAAGGTCGCGGCCGCGATCGAGGAGATCGGCGTCGCCGACCTGCCGGAGGGCGAGGTGCTCGTCAAGGTCGAGCACTCGACGCTCAACTACAAGGACGGTCTCGTCGTCGACGGCAACAAGGGCCGTCTGGCGCGCAACTTCCCGCACATCCCCGGCATCGACCTCGCCGGTACCGTGCTCGAGTCGTCTGACGCGCGCTACGCCGAGGGTGACCGCGTCGTGATCACCGGCTGGCACATGGGCGAGCGCTACTGGGGCGGCTTCTCCGAGCTGGCCCGCGTGCGCGCCGACTGGCTGGTGCACGTGCCCGAGTCCATGACGACGCGTCAGGCGATGGCCGTCGGCACCGCCGGCCTGACCTCGATGTTCGCGCTGATGGCGCTGGAAGAGCATGGCCTCAAGCCCGGCGGCGACAAGCCCGTGCTGATCACGGGCGGCGCCGGTGGCGTCGGCTCGGTCGGCATCGCGCTCCTCGCCCGCAATGGCTACACCGTGGCGGCGAGCACCGGTCGCCCCGAGCTCGGCGACTACCTCAAGAGCCTCGGCGCCTCCGAGATCGTCACGCGCGAGGAGCTCGCCGAGGATTCCGCGGCGCCGCTCGAGTCCGAGCGCTGGGCCGGGTGCATCGATGCCGTCGCCGGCTCTACGATCTCGCGCGTGCTGCGCCAGCTCGAGCGCGGCGCGTCCGTGGCCGCCTGCGGCCTGGCGGGTGGCGCGACGTTCGAGGGGCACATCATGCCCTTCCTGCTGCGCGGCGTGAACCTGCTGGGTATCGACTCCGTGGCCATGCCCTACGAGCGGCGCGTGATCGCCTGGGACCGCATGGCCAGCGAGCTCGATCTGTCGCTGCTCGACGAGATGACGAGCGGCTGCACGCTCGAGGAGATTCCGGCGCAGGCCAAGGCAATCCTCAAGGGGCAGGTCAAGGGCCGCCTCGTCGTCGACATCGCGTAGGTTCGCGGCATGAAGGTTGCGATCATCGGCGGTGGCGTCGTGGGCCTGGCCTGCGCGTGGTCGCTCGCCCAGCGCGGCGCTGAGGTCGTCGTCCTCGAACGCGACGTGATTGGCGATGGTGCCTCCAAGGGCAACACCGGCTGGATCTCGCCGACAATCTCGTTCCCGCTTGCCTCGCCGGGCACCTTGATGATGGGCATGAAGAGCGCCTTCGACCCGAACGGCGCGCTGATCATCCGACCGGAGCTCGACACGCGCTGGCTGCGCTGGCTCTGGGCCTTCCGAGGTGCCGCGTCGCGCGAGCGGTTCCTGAAGGGCGTCGAGGCCCTGCACAACCTCAACCGCCGCACGTTCGATGTGCTCGACGCCTATCAGGCCGACGGCATCCCGTTCGAGATGCACGCGGGCGGTATCCTCACGCTCGGCAAGACCGAGAAGGGCATCGCCTGGTTCGCTCCGGTCTTCGAGGATCTGCAGAAGGTCGGCTTCGAGGGGCAGATCGAGACGCTGACGCCCGAGGAGGCTCGGGCGATCGAGCCGGCCATCGGCGAGAACGTCAAGCACGTGGTCCGCACCACGATCGACCGCTACGTGCAGCCGCAGACGCTGATGCGCGGCCTGGCGGATCGCGTGGTCGCGCTCGGCCACGAGGTGCGCGAGCAGACGAGCGTGACGGGCCTGCGGCAGGCCGCGACGGGGTGGGAGATCAGCACGAGCGCCGGACCAGTACGGACCGAACGCGTCGTGGTGGCCACGGGGGCGCTCAGCCCAGCGCTCCTCAAGCCGCTGGGGCTCGACGTGCCGATCGTGCCCGCCAAGGGTTACTCGATCACGCTGCGCGGCGACGGCACGCGCCCCTCGCAGGCGCTCTACATGACCGAGTCGAAGATCGGCGTGTCGGGCTTCGACGAGGGCGTCCGCATCGCCGGCGTCTTCGAGCTGCCCGGCAAGGATCTCGTCGTCGATCGGCGACGCCTGGATCTCGTGGTCAGCGACGCGTGCTCGTACCTGTCCGACTGGCATCCGTCGACCAGTGAGACGAGCGTGGAGGGGTGGGCGGGCTTCCGGCCTGCGACCCCCGATTCGCTGCCGCTGCTTGGCCCGGTGCCGGGACATGCCGGACTGTATCTCGCCACCGGGCACGGCATGCTCGGCGTCACGCTCGCGCCGTCGACCGGTGCGCTGCTCGCCGAGATGATCGTGGATGGCGCGGCCCCCGCGTGGGTGGCGCCGATGCGGCCCGACCGCCGCTTCTAGCTGTTCTGCCTATGAGGCTGCGAGACACCAATCGTGGTGGTGTGCCGGGCGGGGTTCAGGTGTGGATGTGCCAAACGGGTCTGACCCCTTGGGCACATCCACACCGGTACGCCACTCCTGGTCCCGTCTCGCAGGCTCATAGGCAGAACATCTAGCCGGTCACCGCGATCGCTAGCATGGCGCCATGACCCTCCATGTCTGCGACCACCCGCTCGTCCAGCACAAGATCGCGCTCCTGCGCGCGGTGGACACGTCCACCCGCGACTTTCGCGCGCTGTCGAGCGAGCTCGCGGGCGTGCTCGCCTACGAGGCGACGCGTGATCTGATGCTCGAGGACGTCACCGTGCAGACGCCGATCAAGGAGACGATCGGGCGCCGCGTGTCGGGTAAGAAGGTGGGCGTCGTGCCGATCCTGCGCGCCGGCGTCGGCATGCTCGACGGCGTGCTGGCGATGATCCCGGTAGCGCGCGTGGGCTTCCTCGGCATGTACCGCGATGAGGAGACGCTGCAGCCCGTCTCGTACTACGAGAAGCTGCCCAAGGACCTCAGCGAGCGCCTCATGCTGATCATCGATCCGATGCTCGCGACCGGCGGCTCCGCGTCGTACGCCGCCACTGTCTGCAAGGAGCGCGGCGCGCACAAGGTGAAGCTGCTGTCGCTCCTTGCTGCCCCCGAGGGCGTGGAGCGGATGCAGACGGACCATCCCGACGTCGACATCCACGTCGCAGCGCTCGACGAGTGCCTCAACGAGGTCGGCTACATCGTGCCGGGCCTCGGCGACGCCGGCGATCGCCTCTGGGGCACCCGCTAGGCGATCAACTTCCGATTGGGGTCAGACCCCAACCGGAAGTCAGAGGCGGCGACGCCGTTCCTCGGCGATCAGCTTCCGATTGGGGTCAGACCCCAACCGGAAGTTCAGCGCCGGGTGGGCCAGGCCAGTCGGATCGCGGCGGCCAGCAGGAACGCGGGCAGCGTCGCGCCCAGCGCGCCATCGAACAGGGGCGAGATGTGGTCGCTCACGCCGAGGATGCGCGTGGGGCTGAGCCACTCGTAGAGCAGGAAGCCCACGACCCAGGCGATGATCGTGGCGTGCGGCGCCACCGGGCGAATGCGGTCGGCGAAGACCGCGCCGAACAGCGGCACGAACACGGCGCCGAGCAGGAAGAGGAAGTCGAAGAAGCGGTCGAGTGAGACCGTCACGGCGCCGAGGGTGACGATCGTCCCGATCGCGATCACGATCGGCGTCTGCGGCGCGCGGGGTGCGAAGTTCCGCAC
>JBPCSK010000388.1:0-1489 GCA_051007275.1 Gaiellales bacterium
ACGCTGGAGTGGGCGCAGTGAGCGACGCCGAGATCCAGGCCGAGCTCGAATCCGTCGCCCGCGACCTTCGGGTGCAGCGCGCGACGCTGCGCCTCAAGTCGGACGAGAGCGTCTTCCCGATCGCCTACGAGCACTGCGAGCCGGGCACGCACTCGATCCGCGACACGCCGCGGCTCGACATGTCGAAGCAGCCCGTCGTGCTCAAGATGCAGGCCGGTGCCAGCCAGGTCGTCGAGGACGACTGCAACGTCGCCACCGACGACCCGGGCTACCACGAGATGCGCGCGATGTTCGGTGGCATGCAGGCGCAGATCGTCACCGCCAATCGCGACGCCGACGGCGAGATCATCGGGCTGCTGTCGGTGCACGACCTGACGGCGCCGCGCGCCTGGACCGAGGCGGAGGCCGCCCGTGCCCGCGCCGCCGCCGATCGTCTGGACGAGCTGACGCGCTGATGGCCGAGCACCGCCTCGATCCCCCGGTACGCAAGCGGCTCGTCGACGCGCCGGAGACCGGCCACAACCGGTGGCATCCGGACATCCCGCCCGCGCTCGAGGTGAAGAGCGGCGACGAGATCCTCGTCGACTGCCGCGACGGCATCGACGGGCAGATCCTGCCGACCATGACGGATGCGGACCTGAAGAACGTCGACTTCGACGCCCCGCACCCGATGACCGGTCCGATCTTCATCAAGGGGGCCAAGCCTGGCGACGTCCTGCAGGTCGACATCCTCGAGGTGCGTACCGACACGTTCGGCTCGACCGCGATCGTGCCCGGCTTCGGCCTGCTCGCCGATCGCTTCCCCGACTACTTCCTCGTGACGTGGGGCCTGCACGACGGTTTCGCGACGAGCGGCCGCCTGCCCGGCGTGCGCATCCCCGCCGACCCCTTCGTCGGCGTGATCGGCGTTGCCCCGTCGGCCGAGCGCCTCGCGTTCTGGAATGAGCGCGAGGCCGCTGTCGGCGCGCTGCCGCCCACCGCGCACAGCGCGATCCCCGCCACCGAGCCGATCGCCTCGACCGGCGCGCGCACGATCCCGCCCCGCGAGCTCGGCGGCAACCTCGACGTCCCGCAGGTGCGCGCCGGCTCGAGCATCTTCTTCCCCGTCGACGTTCCCGGCGCCCTGCTCTCGCTCGGCGACGTGCACTTCTGCCAGGGCGACGGCGAGGTCTGCGCCTTCGCGATCGAGACGCACGGCCAGGTCCGCATCCGCGTCTCCGTCCTGCGCGACGTCAAGCACCGGCCCAACACGCCGCTGATCGAATCGACCGAGCCCGCGGTCCGCGCGCGCCGCCACGTCAGCACCACCGGCCTGCCGATCGACAGCCAGGGCCAGATCCGCCCGATGGACACGACCCTCGCCGCGCAGAACGCGATCGAGGCGATGATCCAGTGGCTCGGCGACGAAGTCGGCCTCACGCGCGAGCAGGCATACGTGCTCTGCTCCGCCACCGTCGACCTCCGCATCTCGGAGATCGTCGACGTCCCG
>JBPCSK010000389.1:0-2049 GCA_051007275.1 Gaiellales bacterium
CCACTCCGGGTACTACTCCGGGACTGCGGGTTCGCCGGGCGTGCGTACGACCGCGGGCGCGGCGGGCGAAGGCGACTACGCCGGTGCCGGTGGCACCGGCGGCAACGGCGGCGCGGCGGGCACCGACGGCACGGTTCGAGGTGGTGGTGGTGGTGGTCTGCTCACCAGCGGCACCATCAACTACGGAGGCACGTCCTTCGTCGGTGGCGGCAACGGCGGCTACGGCTACACGAGCGGTGGCTACTACGGCTACGGCGGCTTCGGCGGCGGTGGCGCCTCGGGCCAGTGGTCGGGCGGTGGCGGTGGCGGCTACTCCGGTGGTGGCGGCGGCGGGTACCGCGGCGGCGGGTACCTGTCGGGCGGTGGTGGTGGCGGCTCCTACGCTGCGCCCAGCGTGTCGCGTACCGCGTATCTGGCGACGACCGACTACACCGGTGCCGTCAACACGAGCAACGGCTACGTGACGATCCGCACCGCGCGCTCCATCCAGACGATCACGTTCCCGGCAATCGCCGACCGCACCTATGGCGATCCGGCCTTTGCGCTCAGCGCCACGAGCGATGCGGGGCTCACGCCGACCTACGCGTCGCTGACGCCGACGATCTGCAGCGTCACGGTCGCCACGGTCACGCTGCTGCGCTCGGGAACCTGCACGATCCAGGCCTACAACACGGGCGACGCGACGTACGACGCAGACACCAAGCAGCAGTCGTTCGCGATCGCGAGGGCCCCGCTGACCATCACGGCGTCCAGCACCACGCTCAACTACGGCGATGCGATCCCGACGATCACGCCGAGCTACACCGGCCTGCAGTACAGCGAGACTGCCAGCGCGGGACTCGTCTCCATGCCGAGCTGCACCACGGCGTACACCGTCACCTCGACAGCCGGCACGACCCCGTCGACGACGTGCTCGGGGGCGAGCTCCAACAAGTACACGATCGCGTACACGGCCGGCACCGTGACCGTCAACCAGCGCCCCGTCACGATCACGGCGTCGAATCACACGCTCGCGTTCGGCGCCGCCGTCCCGACCGTCACCTTCACGCTGGGGAACATGGCCAACAGCGAGACCGCCACGGTGTTCTCGACGCAGCCGACCTGCACGACCACGTACCGCGATGGCGATGTGCCATCCACGGTGAACACGACCGCTTGCGCGGGCGCTGTCGCCGTGAACTACATGTTCTCGTACGTCGGCGGCACGATCACGACGACGCCGAAGACCATCACCGTCACCGCCTCGAGCCATACGCGGGTCTACGGTGATCCCGACATTCCGGCGCCGACGCCGTCGTATTCGGGCTGGGAGAACGGCGACACCGACGCGAACCTGACCGCGCTCGCGTCCTGCTCGACGACGTACAGCGTCAACAGCACGGTTCCCGCCGGTGCGACGACAAGCTGCTCCGGCGCTGCTGCGCCGAACTACAACTTCTCGTACGTCGGCGGGGTCGTCACGGTGCAGAAGCGCACGGTCAACGTCACCGCAAGCGACGGGACCACCGTCTACGGCACGACGGCGCCGACGATCTCGCCGATCTACACGGCCGCCGACTTCGTCAACGGCCAGACCTGGGGCGTCGTCAGTGGCATGAGCTGCCTCACCGCCTGGGCCGCGACGACGAATGTGGGCGCGACACCGCGCTCGTACTGCCAGAGCGGTACGGCAACCAACTACCAGTTCTCGTATCACGACGGCGTGGTCTCGGTGACGCAGAAGGCGTTGACCGTCCAGGCCTCCAGCCCGTCGGTGCTCTACGGCGCTGCTGTCCCGACGATCACCGCGAGCTACACGGGCCTGGTCAACGGCGATACGCAGTCGAACTTCTCGACGCCACCAACCTGCACCACGGACTACACCGTGCTGCATAACGTCGGCCAGACGCCGGCCACCTACTGCTCGGGCGCCGTCGCGCTCAACTACTCCTTCCCCACCTACAACAACGGTGCGGTCACGATCACCAAGCGCACGATCGCGGTGCGCGCCCAGAGCTACACCGTCACCTACGGCGACCAACTCGCGACCGTGCGGCGCCTGCCCACCAT
>JBPCSK010000390.1:0-11532 GCA_051007275.1 Gaiellales bacterium
CACCCGGCCTCGCCGTACGTTATTAGTACGCACGATTCACGCCCTCCAGCCGCCTCAGTCGTCGCACAGGTTCATACGCGAAACAGCTAGCGCGCCCAGCGCTGGTCGCGCGGCCACGACACGCGCTGGCAGAACGTGCTGCCACCCTCGATGAAGGGCATGAAGGCCTGGCGAAACTCCTCGCTGAGACCGACCTCCTCGGCGGCAGCGTGCATGTGATCAGCCCAGGCTTTGCGCTGCTCGCCGGTGATCTTGAGCCCGTGATGGGCGCCGCGCATGACGTCGAAGCCGCCGCGCTGCTCGGTATGGAGCTTCGGGCCGCCCAGCAGCTCCGCCAGCCAGAGCGTGAGACGCTCGGCGTGCGGGTCCGCCGGGTCGCGGAACAACGGCAGCAGCACGGGATCGGCGAAGACGCGCTCGTAGAAATGCTCGGTCAGGCGCTCGAGGGCGGGCAGGCCACCGGCGAGCGCATAGAGACTCCGATCCGCAGGATCGGGACGGTCAGATTCGAACTGACGACCCCGCGCTCCCAAAGCGCGTGCGCTACCAGGCTGCGCCACGTCCCGCTGCGGATCGGTACCGCCCGTGGAGGTTACGCCCCCGGGACGGCCCGAAGGCCCTGGATCTCACGGATCGCGGCGAGCTCGCGCAGCGCCTCGACCTCGATCTGACGGATGCGCTCGCGCGTGAGCCCGAACTCGCGGCCGATCTCGTCCAGCGTGCGGGGATCGAGACCGTCGAGGCCGTAGCGCAGCTCGAGCACGCGGCGATGGCGCTCCGGCAGGGCGTTGAGCCCCTCCTGCAGCGCCTCATGGCGCAGCTGGTCGGAGACGGCGTCCATCGGATCGACGGCCTCGCTGTCGGCCAGGAAGTCGGAGAAGCTCGACTCGCCCTCATCGCCCACCGGCTCCTCGAGGGAGATGGGGGAGCGGGCGGCCTTGCGGACGTCCAGCACCTGGTACAGCGGCAGCTTGGCCTCGTCGGCGATCTCCTCGTTCGAGGGCTCGCGGCCGAGACGCAGCATCAGCGTGCGCTCCGCGCGGTTGATCTTCTGGAGGCGCTCCACGACGTGGACGGGGAGGCGGATGGTGCGGCTCTTGTCGGCCAGCGCGCGCGCCACGGCCTGCCGGATCCACCAGGTGGCGTACGTCGAGAACTTGAGGTCGCGGCGCCAGTCGAACTTCTCGACGGCGCGGATCAGGCCGAGGATGCCCTCCTGGATCAGATCCAGGAAGCCGAGGCCCTGGCCGCGGTAGTTCTTCGCGATCGACACGACGAGGCGCAGGTTCGACTCGACCATCTGCTGCTTGGCCTGCATGTCGCCCTTCTCGACGCGCTTGGCGAGACGAATCTCGTCGGCCTTCGTCAGGAGGGGATAGCGACCGACCTCGTGGAGGAACAGCTGCAGGGAGTCGGTGGTGCCCTCGTACGCGAGACGGCGCTCGAGCGCGGTGGGCTCAGCCGGGCGGTCGTTGTCCTCGATGATCTCGATGCCCTCGGCCTCGATCATGCCCTTGACGGCATCCATCGCGTCGGGCTCCAGCTCGTGCTCGGCCAGGGCCTCGACGATCTCGCCGAAGGCCAGCGTGCCCCGCTCGTTTCCGACCTCGATCAGGCGCTGGTACTCGGGAAGCTCCTGGACCTCTTGCGGCTGCTCGACGATCATGCGGTTCCCTTTCGGCTGGTTCGGCGCGACGCGCCGGTAGACTCCTGCAAGCGCACTGGCGCTCCAGACCTAACGTACGACGGAGACACCCTATTCCCCTTCAGGCCACATCGCTCTCGCTCGGGCCCTACGGGACCAACTGCTACATCGTCCACCCCGACGATTCGGCCGACTGCGTGGTGATCGATCCCGGTGAAGAGCCGGAACGCGTCATCAGCGCGCTCGCGGAGCTCGGGCTCCGATGCGTCGCGGTCCTGGTGACCCACGGGCATCTCGATCACATCGGCGCGGTCGGCGCCGTCGCCGGGGGGGCGACGAGCCCAGTCTATACCAGTGCTGGAGATCGGGACGTGGTTGCGCACATCAACGACCACCTGTGGCCCGGCTTCGGTCCGTACGTCGAGCACGAGCCCGAGGGACTGCTCGAGCCCGGCGCCCAGCTGACGCTCGCCGGCATGACCATCGACGTGTTCTCGACGCCCGGGCACTATCCGCACGCCGTGTCGCTGCTGCTGACCGGACCCGATGGCTCGCAGCTCCTGGCCGCGGGCGACGTGCTGTTCGCCGGGTCCGTCGGGCGCACCGACCTCGAGGGCGGCGATTGGGACGTCCTGGAGCAGTCGATCGCGCTGCTGCTGCGCGAGGTCGAGCTCGACACCCACGTCCTGCCCGGCCACGGGCCCGTCACCACGCTGCGCCACGAGCTGGCGACCAATCCCTTCCTGGGAGGCCTGCGCCCATGAGCGACGACTTCATCCCGCCCCGCGGCACGCTCGACTGGCTGCCCGCCCGTCAGGCGGCTCGCCACGCGATGCTGGAGCGATTCCGCACCATCTGCGACGGCTCCGGCTACAGCGAGGTGGCCACGCCGGTCTTCGAGGAGAAGGCCCTGTTCTCGCGCACGGCCGGCGAGAGCTCGGAGGTCGTGGGCAAGGAGATGTACCTGTTCGAGGATCAGGGCGAGCGCGTGCTGGCCCTGCGCCCCGAGTTCACCGCATCGCTGATGCGCCTCTACCTCGGCAACGGGATGTCGCGCGAGGCACAGCCCGTGCGCATCTGGTGCGCGGGCTCGTGCTACCGCTACGCCGCCGTGCAACGCGGCCGCTATCGCGAGTTCACGCAGGTCGACGCAGAGGCGATCGGCAGCGACGATCCCGCGGTCGACGCCGAGCTGATCGCGCTGCAGCTGCGCTGGTACGACGCGCTCGGCCTCGAGGGCGTCGAGCTGCGCATCAACACGATCGGGGACCGTGGCGACCGCGAGCCGTACCTCGCCGTGCTGCGCGACTACCTCGACGCGCACATCGATCAGGTCGACGACGAGATCCGCCGCCAGCGCGACCTCAACCCGCTGCGCGCCTTCGATACCAAGGATCCGGCGTCGCAGCAGGTGATGGCCAACGCGCCCAAGATCGCGGATCACGTGAGCGAGGCGGCCCGCGAGCACTTCACCGCCGTGCGCTCCTTCCTGGACGCCCGCGGCATCGCCTACACCGTCGACCCGACGCTCGTGCGCGGCCTCGACTACTACAGCCGCACGACGTGGGAGGTCGCGTGGCCCGCGCTCGGCGCCCAGTCCGGCATCGGCGGCGGCGGGCGCTATGACGGCCTCGCCGAGTCGATCGGCGGTGCCGCCACGCCGGGCGTCGGCTTCGCGTCGGGCGTCGAGCGCGTGCTGCTCGCGCTCGAGGATCAGGGCCGCCTGCCCGCTCCTGACCGCACGGTCGATGCGTTCTTCGCGGTCTTCACCGACGACGCGCGTCCCGCGCTCCACGCGCTCCTCGACCAGGCGCGTGATGCGGGCGTGCGCTGCGAGGCCGACCTCGCCGGGCGCGCGGTGAAGGGGCAGATGAAGCAGGCCGACCGCATCGGTGCCGCACGAACGGTCGTCTGCGGCGACGATGAGTGGGCGCGCCGGGCCTGCCTCGTGCGCGACATGGCCAGCGGCGAGCAGGTGGACGTCCCGCTCGACGGCCTGGTCGAATTTCTCGTGAACGCGAAGGGGTAGGACGTGACGTACAGGACCAGGCACTGCGGCGAGTTCGAGGCCTCCCAGATCGGCGAGGAGGTCCACGCCTCCGGCTGGACCGCGCGCCTGCGCGATCACGGCGGCCTGGTCTTCATCGACCTGCGCGATCGCAGCGGCGTCGTCCAGCTCGTGATCGATCCCGAGCACGCACCCGAGGCGATCGCGGTCGCCCAGTCGATCCGCGTCGAGAGCGTAATCCACGCCCGCGGCCGGGTCGTGGCGCGCACCGAGGGCACCGTCAATCCGAACCTGCCGACCGGCGCGATCGAGATCCTCGTCGACGCCCTCGACGAGCTCGCTCCCAGCGACCCGCTGCCGTTTCAGCTGGACGACGAGAACGTCGACGAGGTGCTGCGCATCCGCCACCGCGCGCTCGACCTGCGCCGAGACGAGATGCAGCGGAACCTCAAGATCCGCTCGCAGGTCACGCGCATCATCCGCGATCACCTCGAGGCGCAGGGGTTCCTCGAGCTCGAGACCCCGATCCTGACCAAGTCGACGCCGGAGGGTGCCCGCGACTTCGTCGTGCCGGCCCGCCTGCATCCCGGCAGCGTCTACGCGCTCCCACAGTCACCGCAGCTGTTCAAGCAGCTCTACATGATGGCCGGGCTCGAGCGCTACTACCAGATCGCCCGCTGCTTCCGCGATGAGGCCCAGCGTGCCGACCGCCAGCTCGAGTTCACCCAGCTGGACCTCGAGATGTCGTTCGTCGAGCGCGATGAGATCCTCGACCTCGCCGAGGACCTGTACTGCCGGATCTGGAAGGAGGTGCTCGATATCGAGCTGCCGCGCCCCTTCCCGAAGATGCCGCACAGCGAGGCGCTGCTGCGCTTCGGCAGCGACAAGCCGGACCTCCGCTACGGCCTCGAGATCAGCGACGTCTCCGAGCTCGTCCGGAGCTCCGGCTTCAGCGTCTTCACCGGCGCGGTCGAGAGCGGCGGCTGCGTCCGCGCGCTGGCCTGTCCCGGTGGCGCCAGCCTCAGCCGCAAGGACCTCGACGAGCTCGCCGAGTTCGCCAAGGAGTGGGGCGGCAAGGGGCTCGCGTACGTGCTGCTCGACGAGACGGGCGAGGTGCGCTCGCCGATCGCGAAGTTCCTCACGGAGGAGGAGATCAGCGGCATTCGCGCCGCGACGGGCGCGAGCCCCGGCGACGCCATCTTCCTCGCCGCCGACACCGAGGCCATCGTCGTGCGCGTGCTCGGCGCGCTGCGCCCGCACCTCGCCGAGCGCTTCGAGCTGGCCGATCCGAACGCCTGGGCGATGCTCTTCGTCGTCGACTTCCCGCTGTTCGGATGGAACGAGGACGAGCAGCGCTGGGTCGCCGAGCACCACATGTTCACGGCGCCGCGCGCCGAGGACGAGGCACGCATCGAAGCGGACCCCGGTTCCGTCCTGTCCGAGGCCTATGACATGGTCATCAACGGCAGCGAGATCGCGTCGGGCTCCATCCGCATCAACCGCCCCGACCTCCAGGAGCGCATCTTCCGCACGGTCGGCTTCTCCGATGAGGAGGCCGAGGAGCGCTTCGGCTTCCTCCTGCGGGCGCTGCACTACGGCGCCCCGCCGCACGGCGGCATCGCGCCCGGCATCGACCGCACGGTCATGCTGCTGGCCGGCACCGATTCGATCCGCGACGTGATCGCGTTCCCGAAGATCGCTGGTGGCTTCGACCCGCTGACCGACGCGCCGTCGCCGGCCGCGGATGAGCAGTGGCGCGACCTCGGTCTGCCGATTCCGCCGAAGCCCAAGGACGCGGAGGAGCAGGCATGAGCCGCCCCGATGGTCGCGGCTTCGATGAGCCGCGCCCGATCGTCATCACGCCGGGCTTCCTGCAGTCCGCGCCGTCCGCGCTGATCGAGGTGGGGCAGACGCGCGTGCTGTGCACGGCGATCATCGAGGAGAGCGTGCCGCCGTGGATGCGCGGCCAGGGCCGCGGCTGGCTGACGGCCGAGTACGGCATGCTCCCGGCCTCCACGGGGCAGCGCAAGCAGCGCGACGCCACGAAGGGCAAGCTCGACGGCCGCACGGTCGAGATCCAGCGTCTGATCGGCCGCTCGCTGCGCGCCGTGGTCGATCTCGAGCAGCTCGGCGAGAACACCCTCTGGGTCGACTGCGACGTCCTCGAGGCCGACGGCGGCACCCGCTGCGCGTCGATCACCGGCGCCTACGTGGCAGCGCACCTCGCGCTGGCGAGGATCGGACGGACGGGAGCGCTGCGCGATTCCATCGCCGCGATCAGCGTCGGCATCGTCGACGGCAACGCCGTTCTCGACCTGCCGTACGTCGAGGACTCCCGCGCCGACGTCGACATGAACGTCGTGATGACCGGCTCCGACGGCCTCGTCGAGGTGCAGGGCACCGCCGAGGGCACGCCCTTCCCGCGCACCGATCTCAACAGCCTGCTCGACCTGGCCGGCATCGGCATGACCGCGCTGCGTGCCGCCCAGCAGGCCGCCATCGACGCCGCGTGATCGAGCGGATCCTCCTCGCCACGGGCAATGCCGGCAAGGCGGCTGAGCTCGCGCGGCTGCTCGGCTGCCCGGTGCTGCCGATCAGCGACTGGGACCCGCCCGTGGAGGACGGTGACACCTTCCTCGCCAACGCGCGCATCAAGGCCCTGGCCGGCGCCGCCCAGGCTCCCGGCGAATGGGTCGTGGCCGACGATTCTGGCATCGAGGTCGATGCGCTCGACGGCGCCCCGGGCGTGCTCAGCGCGCGCTACGGCGGTGAACGCCTCGACGATGCCGGGCGCACGGAATAGCTGCTGGCGGCCGTCGCCGCGGCCGACGATCGAACCGCACGCTTCCGCTGCGTGCTCGTGGCGATCGGACCGGATGGGCGTGAGGCGCACGCCGACGGCGCGCTCGAGGGCTCCCTGGCGCTCGCTCCGCGTGGCGCCAACGGCTTCGGCTACGACCCGATCCTGATCCCGGTCGGCGAGACGCGCACCTGCGGCGAGCTGACGGCGGACGAGAAGAACGCGATCTCCCATCGCGGCGCGGCTGCGCGCGCTCTGCGCGATACCCTCGGGCTGTGAACCGCGTCGCCACCCTCGGCCTGCCCGTGGCCTATGGACTCTCGGGGCTGCTGCTGCTCGCGCTCTCGCTGGTGACCGGGTCCGCTGGCGCGCTCGCCGCCGCCGTCCTGCTGGCCACGCTGCTCTTGGCCCAGGTCGCCGATCCGCCCGTGGGCGGAGCCGCACCGCGACGGCGCGCGATCGGTCGCATCGCCGCCGCCGCCACCGCGCTGGTGCTCGCGACGGTCGCCATGATCGCGACGATCGCGGCCGGCCTCGACCTCGTGGCGCGCTGGCAATGGATCGCCGTGGGCGGTGGGGTTGCGGCGCTGATCCTGCTGCTCCCGGTGGTCGCGCTGCGACGGGTGACGCTCGAGGTCCCGATCCTCCGCTCGGAGCGCACCGCACTCACGCGCGGGGCGGCGATCGGCGCGACGCTGGGCGCCACCATGCTGATCGCCGGCTACGTCGTGCCGGCCGCCGCGGCGCTGATCGCCGTCGCCTTCGCCCTGATCAGCGTGCTGGAGGGCGTTGCGATGGCCCGTCCGGGCGGCGCTGGCCTGCGACGGCTGCCGACAGATGTCGAGGTCGCCGCGGTCGATGCCGCCGTCGCCACCGGCCCGCCCGAGGTGATCGGGCACCGTCGCGTCGTCGTGCGCTCAACCGGCGGTGCCGAGTATCTGTCCCTGGAGGTGCTGATGCGCCAGCGCGTCGCCGCCGGCCGCGCGCAGGAGATCTGCAGCGCCCTGGAGCAGTCGATCAAGGGCGCCCTGCCGGATCTGGTCGTCAGCGTCCGCATTCGCGTGGGCGAGCTGCCGCCCGCCGGGCCAGAGGATCCCACGCGTCAGCTCGATGACACGCGCACGCAGGTGTTCGACGAGGAGGCGACCGCGTTCGTCGACGACCAGCCGACCGAGCTGCTCGAGGATCAGCCCACGGAGACGGACGTCGACCCCGTGCTACCGTCCGCGCCATGGCAGCAGCAATGACTCCCGATGCCGCGCTCGCAGAGCTGCTCGAGGTCTCCGACCGCCTGCGCAGCATCGCCCTGTTCGGCGCTGGCGGTGCGGTGCTGGCCGAGATCGGCGGCCTGGGTCCCGAGGCACTCGGGATTCTGACGGCCGCTGATGACGCCGCGCGCCTGCTTGGCCGTCCACCCGTCAGCCAGTGCGAGGTCGGTCTGCCCGAGGCGCTCGTCTTCGCGGTGCGCGAGGGGGAGCATGCGGCCGTCGCCGTCGCCGACCCCGACGCCACGGCCGGACTCGTCTTCTACGACCTGCGTCAGGCCCTGCGCTCCGTGACGGGAGCTGCCTGATGCGCCGCGCGCTCGGCCTGCTCGTAGCGGCCACGGCCGCCGCCGGTGCGATCGTCGTTCTCCGCCGCCGCAGCACCGCCGCCGCGGTGCGCGCCGATCTGTACTTCGCCGACGGCTCGATGCTCTCGCTTGATGACGAGGCACCCGAGATCGACGGCCTGATGCGCGCCGCGCGCGCCGCCCTGGGAGCCCATTGATGTCCGATCTCGCCGACCGCATTCGCGCCGTCGCCTACCTCGAGGGCGACTTCGTCCTCCGTTCCGGCCGCCGCAGCTCGTTCTACCTCGACAAGTACCGCTTCGAGACGCAGCCGGACCTCCTGCGCGAGATCGGCGAGCTCCTCGCCGCGCGCATCGCCGAGGTCGAGCCGGCCGCCGCGCGTATCGCCGGTCCCGAGCTCGGCGCCGTGGCGCTCGCGGCTGCCACCAGCATGGCCTCGGGCAAGCCGTTCCTGATCGTGCGCGGCGCGTCCAAGGACTACGGCACGTCGAACCGTCTCGAGGGCATCTTCGAGGAGGGCGAGCGCGTGGTCGTCGTCGAGGACATCGTGACCAGCGGCGGAGCCGCGCTCGACGCCGTCCGGAACCTGCGCCAGGCAGGTCTGATCTGCGAGACGGTGGTGTGCGTCGTCGATCGTGGTGAGGGCGGGGCCGAGGCGATGGCCGACGCCGGTGTGCACCTCGAACACCTGCTCGACGCCGACGCGCTTCGGCTCGGGCGCTAGAGTCGCTGCCGGGATTTGGCTCTGTTGAGCCAGATCTGAGACGATTTGGCTTATCTACGCGGGTCCGTTTTCGCAAACCCGCATCGTTAAGCGAAAGTCCGTCCGATGGGGGTGGTACCTTCGTGCCGTTCACAAACGGCCTGGAGGGAAATCCATGACCAAGGCAGAGTTCATCGACGAGGTGGCACGCAAGACCGGCCAGAGCAAGAAGGACGCTGGCGACGCGGTCGAGGCCGTGCTGAGCACGATCACCGACACGCTCAAGCGCGGTGGCGACGTCACGTTCACCGGCTTCGGCAAGTTCACGGTGCAGGCGCGCGCCGCCCGCACGGGCGTCAACCCGCGCACGGGCGAGAAGGTCCAGATCGCTGCGACGAAGGTGCCGAAGTTCTCGGCCGGCTCGCAGCTCAAGGCCAGCGTCAAGGGCTGATCCACTGCGTCGCGGCTGGTCCGCGACCCAGTGCCAGGGCGGCCGCTCTCTCCCCTCGGGGAGGGGCGGCCGCCTCTGCGTTTCCAGGCCCCTCCGACGCGCGTAGTAGCGTGATCGCCTGATGACCACGCCCTTCGGAGATCGCCTGGCCGCCAAGGTGGCCGAGACCGGCAGCGCGCTGTGCGTCGGCATCGACCCGCGCGCGCCGTTTCCCGCATCGGTCACCCGCGGCCTGTCCGACAGCCGCTCCGGGCACGCTCGTGCCGTCGAGCGCTACTGCCAGGGCCTGATCGAGGCGGTTGCGCCGTACTGCTGCGCGATCAAGCCGCAGGTCGCCCTGTTCGAGCTCTACGGCGGCTACGGGCTGACCGCCCTCGACGCGGTCTGCGCCACGGCGCGTGAGCACGGACTGCTGATCATCGCCGACGCCAAGCGCGGCGACATCGCCTCGACCGCCACGGCGTACGCCGAGGCCTGGATCGGGATCCGACCGGGGGAGAGCGCGCCGCTCGCCGACGCCGTCACGATCAACGCCTACATGGGCCCCGACACGGTCGAGCCGTTCCTCGAGGTCGCCGACCGCCACGGCGCCGGCCTGTTCATCCTCGCGCGCACCTCCAATCCCGGCGCCGCGGAGCTCGAGGAGCAGCCGCTGGTCGACGGGGGCGAGGTCTGGGAGCGCGTGGCCGGCTGGATCGACGGCTGGAGCGCCGGACGCACCGGCACGAGCGGCGTCTCCAGCGTCGGCGCGGTGATCGGCGCAACCGCACCGGCCGTCGTCCGGGCGGCACGCGACCGCATGCCGTCCACGCCGCTCCTGCTGCCCGGCGTCGGTGCCCAGGGCGGACGGGTGGAGGATCTCGCGCCCGCCTTCGAGCGGCATCCCGCCGGCGGACTCGTCGTCGCCGCCCGCAGCGTGATCGAGGCCTGGCGCGACACGGACGGCGATTGGCTGACCGCCGTCGCCGAGGCCGCGCGGAGCCATCACCGCGCCGTCACCGCACTGACGTCCTGAGTCGCGCCAACGCGGTAGCCTGTGGGAGTCGCAGGGCTACCGGAACGCGCGTCAGCTGATCCGGCCGCCCGCACCGTTCCTGCTTCCTCGCCGTCGACCTGACCGGGGAATCAGGCTGCGCCCACCCAATCGGACTAGAGTCACCCTCGCATGATCATCACCGTCACCCCGAACGCCGCGCTCGACAAGACCATCCAGGTCCCGAGCATGCAGATCGGCATGCGTCACCGCGGCGCGCACGGCTTCGTCGCCCCGGGCGGCAAAGGCATCAACGTGGCGCGCTCGCTGCTGCTGCTGCAGCAGCCGGTGATCGCAACAGGCCTGGCCGGCGGCGAGACGGGCGCGCGCATCCAGCGCGAGATCGACGCCGAGGGCATCCTCAACGACTTCGTGCAGATCGAGGGCGAATCCCGCAGCTCGACCGTGCTGATCGATCCGACGAGCGGACGCCAGACCGAGATCATCGAGAACGGGCCGAGCGTCACCACGACCGAGCTCGATGCCCTGCTGGACCGGCTCGAGTACGTGGCGCGCGACGCGTCCGTGGTCGTGCTGGCTGGCTCGCTCCCGCGTGATGTGCCCGAGGACTGGTACGCCGACGCGATCAAACGCCTGCGCCGCACTGGCGCCCAGATCGTGCTCGACTCGGAGGGCGAGCCGCTGCGTCAGGCGGTGGCGGCGGAGCCGCACCTGGTGGCACCGAATCAGCTCGAGGCCGAGGAGCTCGTCGGACATGAGTTCTCGTCCGACGCCGATCTGATCGACGCACTCGATGAGATAGCCGACATGGGACCGCGCAACGTCCTGATCACGAACGAGACGGGTGCGCACCTGCTGCTGCGCGAGCAGGGCCAGGAGCGACGCCTGCGCGTCACGGTGCCGCGCGTCGAGGCGATCAGCACCGTCGGCGCGGGTGACGCGCTGCTGGCCGGCTACCTCGCCTCGCGCCGCCGCGACGGCTCTCCGGAGGACGCGCTGCGTCACGCGGTGGCGTGCGGCACGGCCAGCACGCTCGTGCCGGGCGCCGGCGTGTTCGATCCTCGCGAGGTCAAGCGTCAGGTCGCGCAGACGGTGTTCCACGAGCTCAGCCTGCGCTGACGCCGCGACGAGCGGTTCGCACCTCCGTCCGAAGCCGCGACTAGTGTCCGAGTCAGGCATCGACAGACAGCGCAGACGGGTCCGCACGGCGGATCCCTCGTCGCCGAAAGGACACGGACAACCCGGTGGAGATCGAAATCGGACGTGGCAAGAAGGCGCGACGCGCCTATGGCTTTGACGACATCGCGATCGTGCCCTCGCGGCGCACGCGCGACGCCGAGGACGTCGACATCGGCTGG
>JBPCSK010000391.1:0-4366 GCA_051007275.1 Gaiellales bacterium
CGGCACGAGGACCGCGATGCGCTTGCTCATGGCTTCTTCTCTCCCCTGTTGCGTCCGGACTACCCGGCCAGTTCCCGCACGTCCGTCAGACACCCGGTGACGGCGGCCGCGGCCGCCATCGAAGGGCTCATCAGGTGCGTGCGCCCGAGGCGCCCCAGGCGCCCCTCGAAGTTTCGATTGGACGTGGACGCGCATCGCTCGCCGGGATCGAGGATGTCCTCGTTCATCCCGACGCACATGGAGCAGCCCGCGTCGCGCCACTCGGCGCCGGCTGCGATGAAGACGTCGGCGAGACCGCGCTCCTCGGCCAGCGTCTTCACGGCCATCGAGCCCGGCACGACGAGCGTGCGCACACCGACCGTGCGGCCGCGCAGCACCTCGGCAGCGGCCTCGAGGTCCTCGAGGCGACCATTGGTGCACGAGCCGATGAACACGCGGTCGACGGGGATGCCCGTCAGCGTCTGCCCAGCCTGCAGCCCCATGTAGGCAAGCGCGCGCTCATCGCCGTCGCTCTGCGGCGCGGGCACGGCCTCACTGATCGGAATCGACTGGCCGGGATTCGTCCCCCAGGTGATGGCGGGGCTGATCGCGTCGACGTCGATCGTCAGCTCCCGATCGAACGTCGCGCCCTCGTCGGTCACGTACGCACGCCAGCGCTCCACGGCCGCGTCGAAGTCGGCGGGCACGCACTCGCGCCCCTCGAGGTACGCGAACGTCGTGTCGTCTGCCGCCACGAGGCCGGCACGCGCCCCGGCCTCGACGGTCATGTTGCAGACGGTCATGCGGCCCTCCATCGAGAGCTCCCGGATCGCTCTGCCGGCGTACTCGATGAAGTGCCCGGTCCCGCCCGCGGTGCCGATCTGGCGGATCATCGTCAGCACGAGATCCTTCGCGGTGACGCCGAAGCCGCGCGTGCCACCGAACGTGACGCGCATCGTCGGCTGCTCCTTCTGCACGAGGCACTGCGTGGCGAGCACGTGCCCGACCTCGCTCGTGCCGATGCCGAAGGCGAGCGCGCCGAACGCGCCGTGCGTGGAGGTGTGCGAGTCGCCGCACATGATCGTCATGCCCGGCTGCGTCAGCCCGAGGTCGGGGCCGATCACGTGGACGATGCCTTGCCCGAGCGAGCGGTACGGGCGCATGGGGATGCCGAACTCGGCGCAGTTGCGCTCGAGGATCGCGACCTGCGCCCGCGCCATGTCGTCGACGATCGGCAGGCCGCGGTTGGCGGTCGGCACGGCATGGTCGGCGGTCGAGATCGTGCGATCAGGACGGCGCACGCCGTGGCCGCCGAGCCGGAGCTCGTCGAACGCCTGCGGGCTCGAGACCTCCTGCACCAGGTGCAGGTCGCAGAAGATCAGGTCAGTGTCGACGAGGTGCTCGTCCCAGATCTTCGCGATCGCAGTGCGCGGGGCCATGCGGGGGATCGTACGCAATACCTCCACTCCTTGCCAGATTTGATTTCACCCGCCACGATTGCCGTAGGAGAACGTCGGAGGAGGCTCGACATGGCTGGACGACTGCAGGACAAGGTGGCGCTGATCACGGGCGGAGGCTCGGGCATCGGCGAGGCCACAGCGCACCGCTTCGCGGAGGAGGGCGCCAAGGTCGTCGTCGCCGACCTCAAGGTCGAGACGGCGCAGAAGGTCGCGGACGCGATCGGCGGCCACGCGTTCGGCGTCGAGATCGACGTCACGGATCGCGCCTCGATCAACCGCGTCGTCGAGGAGACGGTCGGCCGCTTCGGCGGGCTCGACGTCCTCGTCTGCAATGCGGGCGTGACCATCGTCGGCGGCGTGATGGACCTCTCCGAGGAGCAGTGGGACAAGGAGCTCGACACGAATCTGAAGAGCGTGTTCCTCTGCGCCAAGGAGGCGTGGGACCACCTCGCGGCGCGCGGCGGCGGGTCGATCCTCTCGACCGCGTCGATGGCCGGCCAGTGGGCGATTCCCGCAGACGCCGCCTACTGCGCGTCGAAGGCGGGCCTGATCATGCTGACGAAGTGCATGGCCCTCGACGGCGCGAAGCAGAACATCCGCGTCAACTGCATCTGCCCGGGCTTCACGAACACGCCCATGATCGACGGCTACTTCAACGACCAGCCGGATCCGGCCGCGGCGCGCGCGTTCGCCGAGAACCTGCACCCCCTCGGCCGCCTCGGCGAGCCCGTTGATCACGCCAACGCGTTCGTCTACCTGGCCTCCGACGAGGCCAACTGGGTGACGGGCACCGAGCTGAACGTCGACGGCGGCATCACCTGCGGCATCTGGGGCGGGTAGGGCGAGCGCGCGTGTTGTGCTGTGGAGCCACAGCACCACGTGCCGTACGTGATGCGGTACCTCAGCAGTCTGCACTGCGGGGCTTGTCCGTGAAGTGACGAGCGACCACGCTGCGATCCATGCGGATTGGCAGCAGGTGGCGAGGAACCTTCTGCGTCGCGCTGGTCGCTGCCGCCGCGCTCGCGCTGGTGCCGGCCTCGGCGAGCGCCACCGGGTGCTCCCTGACGCTGACGAGCGGTCGCTACGAGATACGCACCGCCGCCGACCTGCAGGGCATCACGTCGTGCCCGATGAGCGGCACGTACGTGCTGTTGAACGACATTGCGCTCGACCCGACCGCCACCGAGAACATCGCGCCGATCCCCGTGTCCGGCAGCTTCCAGGGCACGTTCGACGGCAACGGGAAGACCATCAGCGGGATGCGCATCTCCCGCCCCGCCAGCTCGCAGGTGGGCCTCTTCCGCGCGATCAGCAGTGCGACGATCCGCGACGTGACCTTCCGTGATGCGCGCGTCTCCGCGCGCGACAACGCCGGCGTGATCGTCGGCTACGCGGGCGCCTCGACGCTGTCCGGCATCGTCCTCGACGACGTGCGGGTGTCCGGCAGCACCGTGCTCGGCGGCGTCATAGGCGCGACCAATGGCGCGACCCGGGTGACGGGGGTGCAGATGACGGCGAGCCAGGTGCAGGGCACGGGCAGCGCCGTCGGCGGCGTCGTCGGATCGATCTTCGCGATGTCGGGGAACCCGGCGATCGTCAACGCCGACATCGAAGCCACCGTCACCGGCACGCAGAACGTCGGCGGAATCGCAGGCATGGCCGCCTACGACCTATTCGGCACGTTGGAGTTCACGATCGAGGACTCGACGATTCGGGGAACGACCTCGGGCACGGCCAACGTCGGCGGGGCGCTCGGCCTGACGGGCGGTGGCTGCGGGGGGATCTGCCGGACGCAGATCCGCCGGGTCGCGAGCCTCGGCGCGGTCACATCGACCACCGGTGCCGCCGGCGGCATCCTCGGCGGCACGAACTACACCTGCGACCCCGACGAGCCGACCTGCCAGTACCAGACGCCGATTGCCAACGCGTTCGCGCGCGGCGCCGTGACGGGATCGGTCCGAGGAGGCCTCGTGGGTGCCGTCAGCGGGTCGACCGCCGGTCGGACCCTGGCGATCTCGACGAGCTACGCCACGGGTCTCGTCACGGCGAGCGGCGGCGGCACCCCCGGAGCGCTGATCGGCAGCGGCGCGACCGCGACCGGCGTCTCGGTCGCCACCACGTTCTGGAACCCGACGGACTCGGACGCGACCAGCACGGTCGGCACGCAGTCGACGGCGGCCGCCATGCGGACGATCACGCCCTACACCGGCGCGGGCTGGACGATCGCCGACGGCTGGGCCAGCGCGGCGTCGAACCCCACGCGCATCTGGGGCATCTGTGACGCCAACGCGGGCCTGCCCTTCCTGATCCGCTCCTACAGCGCCGACCCGTGCACCCCGCCCTGCCCCCTCACGCCCGTCGCCGGACGCTACGAGATCCGCACCGCCGCCGACCTGAGGGGCGTCGTGCTCTGCCCGCTGAACGGGAACTACGCGCTGATGAACGACATCGCGCTCGATTCGACGGTCGACGACAACGCAGGACCGATCGGGCGGGAGGCCACCGGCCGCTTCACCGGCTCGTTCGACGGCGGTGACCACGAGATCTCCGGCCTCCGGCAAAGCTCGGCGAACCCCGAGCGGCTGGGACTGTTCGGCACGACGGATGGCGCGACGATCATGAACCTCACGCTGCGCGACGTCCGCCTCTCCTCGGCCAACGCGGCTGTAGGCGCGGTCGTCGGCATGGGATTCGGCACCTCGCTCAACCACATCGTGGTGCGCGATGCCGAGCTGACCGTCACGGGCGATGGCCCGGTCGGAGGCGTCGTCGGGCAGTTGGCTGGGGGGTACGTGGGTGACGCCAGCGCCGAGGACCTGACGCTCGCGGCCACGCGGCCCGGCGGCATCGTCGGCGCCGCGAGCATCACGGGGACCTCGATGCGCATCGAACGGGTGCGTGCCGACCTCTCCGCCGCTGGGCGTGGA
>JBPCSK010000392.1:0-8510 GCA_051007275.1 Gaiellales bacterium
GTCGGCGTCACCGCGCCGGCGGCGTGGGCGATCTTCTCCTCGACGACGGTGCCCTGGATGTCGTTCGCGCCGAACGACAGGCCGACCTGCGCGAGCGGCGTGGAGATCATGATCCAGTACGCCTTCACGTGCTCGATGTTGTCGAGCATGAGCCGCGAGACCGCGAGCATCTTGAGATCGTCCTGGCCCGTGGAGAACTTCCAGCCGCGCCGCTCGAAGACGGTGTTCTGCGGGTGGAACGGCAGCGGGATGAAGGCCATGAAGCCACCGGTCTCGTCCTGCAGGTCGCGCAGCGCGAGCAGGTGCTCGATGCGCTCCTCGTACGTCTCCACGTGGTTGTAGAGCATGGTGCAGTGCGTCTTCAGACCCAGACCGTGCGCGATGCGATGCGTCTCGAGCCACTGCGCACCCGGCTCCTTGCCCGGCGCGATGATCTTGCGGACGCGCGGCGAGAAGATCTCGGCACCGCCGCCCGGCAGCGTGTCGAGCCCGGCATCGATCAGCTCGCGCAGCACCTGCTCGTGCGTCATGTCGCAGGAGCGCGTCATGTGGTGGATCTCGGACGCCGTGAACAGCTTGAGGTCGACGCCCGGCAGACCCTCCTTGAGGGCGCGCGTGATGTCGGTGTAGTACGAGAAGTCGAGGTGCGGGTTCTCACCGCCGACCATGTGGATCTCGGTGAACTCCTGGTGCTCGCGGACGTTCTGGGCGTGCGCGACGAGGTCGCCGATGTCCCACATCACGGCGTCGGCCTGCTTGGACGTGCGGGCGAAGGCGCAGAACTTGCACTTCACGCGGCAGATCGTCGTGTAGTTGAGGTACAGGTTGTTGACGAAGAAGACCTCGTCCGTGCCGCCGCGGTTGCGGCGCGCGAGGTCGGCCAGCTCGCCGAGCTCGAGGATGTCGTGCGACTCGAGCAGCGTGATGCCGTCATCGAGGTCGAGGCGCTCGCCGGCCACGACCTTCTCGCGGATCTCCTGCAGGGCGGTGTTGCGTGCGATGGTGGCCATGACGTTCCTCCTCAGGTATCGCGGTCGACGACGCCGCGGACGACCATCCGCAGCGGTGCCGTGTCGAGGTCTCCCTGGATGCGGTCGAGGGTCTCCTCCGCCTCGCGGACGAGCTCGCGCGCGGTCTCCCGCGCCTCATCGAGTGCGCCCGACGCGGCAACGCGCTGCAGGAGCGGCAGCACGTCCTCGGCGCGCGGCTGCGTGCGCAGGGCGTCGGCGATCTCCTCGTCGCGGCGCGCCGCGTACAGGAGCGGCAGCGTCGCGGTGCCGCCGATCAGATCGGTGCCGAGGGCCTTGCCGGTCGCATCGGAGCTGCCACCGCAGTCGAGGATGTCGTCGGCGACCTGGAAGGCGATGCCGAGCAGGCGGCCGTACTCCGCCAGCGCCTCGGCGTCGGCCGACGGCAGTCCGCCAAGGCGACCGCCGAGACCGCAGGCGGCGGCGAACAGGCGGCCCGTCTTGAGGGTGCAGCGCTCGAAGTACTGCTCGGGCGTGGTGGCCGGGTTGCGCGTCTGCTGCATCTGCAGCGCCTCGCCCTCCGACAGGCCGAGTGCCGCCTGCGCGAGCAGCGCGAGGCACTCGAGGTCACCGGCCTCGGCGAGCACCGCGAAGGCGCGGGCGAACAGGAAGTCCCCGGTTGCCCCGGCGACGAAGTCCCCGTGCTGCGCCCAGACGGTCGGGCGGCCGCGGCGCAGCGAGGCATGATCGAGCACATCGTCGTGCACGAGCGTGGCCATGTGCACGAGCTCGACGGCGCTGCCCGCGCGGACGAGGTTGGCGGTCGCCTGGCCAACGGCCGGCGCCGACAGCAGGACGAGCAGCGGACGCAGGCGCTTCCCGCCGGCGGTGAGCGTCTCCCCGGCGGTTGCGGCCGTGGAGCCGCCGACCCACGCGACGTCGTCGCTGAGGCGATCCTCGACGCGGATCAGGTACTCGCGGATGCCGGGCAGTGCCAGGAGATCGGTGAGCGTGGCGGTGCTCATCCGCGCACGCCCTCGACCGTGCCGACGTGGAGCGCGACGATGCCGCCGCCGAGCGTGCGGAACTTGACCTCGCGCAGGCCGGCCTCGTACATCACGTGCGCGAGCGGCGTGGGCCCGGGGAAGCGCTTCACGGACGCGGGCAGGTACGTGTACGCGCTGTCGCCCTTGCGGTCGGCCACCTTGCCGAACGCGGGCACGAGGCGGTCGAACCAGAGCCGATGGAACGGCACGAGCGGACCGGACTCGGGCGTGGTGATCTCGAGGCACACCACCTTGCCGCCCGGGCGCACCACGCGGCGCAGCTCGCTGAGCCCCTGGTGCAGGTCGGCGACGTTGCGGATGCCGAACGCGACGGTGGCGGCGGCGAAGCGATCGTCCTCGAACGGCAGATCGAGCGCGTCGCCGTGCAGGAGCGTGACCTGCTGCATGCCCTTCTTGGCGACCTTGCGTCGGCCGATATCGAGCATGCCGTCGGAGAAGTCGACGCCGACGACCTCGCCGCCGGGTCCGACGCGGCGCCCCAGCTCGAGCGAGAGGTCGGCGGTCCCGCAGCAGCAGTCGAGCACGCTGGCCCCGTGGCCGACCTCGGTGGCGTCCGCCGCGAGCTTGCGCCAGC
This sequence comes from Gaiellales bacterium, assembly GCA_051007275.1. GTDB lineage: Bacteria > Actinomycetota > Thermoleophilia > Gaiellales > F1-60-MAGs149 > F1-60-MAGs149. The sequence continues at coordinate 2,610 of JBPCSK010000392.1, forward strand.
GCACGTCGATCCCTGCGGTCATCACGCGATTCATCGCATCATAGGGCCGCGCGATCCGGTCGAACATCGCCTGCACGCGCTCGGGCGGCAGCGTGCCGGCCTCCACCCCATACGTGACGGGCTGGTGGTTCGTGGTCGCCGGGAGGTTATCGGTGCTCATGCGCTCCCCCAGCGTTGCAGCAATGCGTTGTCGATGCCGCAGAGATCGAGCACGCGACCGGCGACGAAGTCCACCATGTCCTCGACGGACTCCGGATGCGTGTAGAAGGCGGGCATCGCCGGCGTGACCATCGCGCCGGCCTCCGCCAGCGTCGTCAGGGCGCGCAGCTGCAGCACGGACAGGGGCATCTCGCGCGGCACGAGGATCAGCTTGCGATGCTCCTTGAGCGCCACGCTCGCTGCGCGGTGGATCAGATTGGCCTGGCTCGACGACGCGATCGTGCCGCAGGTCGCCATCGAGCATGGGCAGATCACGTAGGCGTCGACCTTGGCCGAGCCGGAGGCGTACGGCGCGAACCAGTCGCGCTCGCCGTGCAGCGTCGCGCCCTCCCCGCCGTAGTCGGCGACGAACCGCTCGACGGCCTCGACCGGCGGGATCGTCTTGTCACGGTAGACCTCCCACGCGATCACCTCGCCTGCCGACGCCGATGCGCACACGCCGACCTGCGCGCCCGCGGCGCTGAACCCCTGCAGGAGGCGGGCGGCGTACGGGGCGCCGGAGGCGCCGGTGATTCCGAGGAAGACATGCATGGCGGGAGCCTGTGCAGGATACGGCAGCACAGGGGTGCTGCCCTCCTTTCGCACCGCCGCGGAATCCGGATCCATCCGGACGTCGCGCGCGTCGAATCAGGTCCGATGGGCCCGGACCCTCCGCTGCACCAGCACAGCCAGCTCGACCGCGACCAAGCGTCGCCGTGCGATCTGGATCAAGGCCCGAAATGACGGAGGGCCGGGTGTCTCCACCCGGCCCTCGCGTGCATTCGGTTGTCGCGTGGGCGCTAGCCCGCCGCGGCGGTGCCGGCGAACTCGCCGCCGGCCTTCTCGCAGGACGCCGGGTAGGTGTCCTTGGCCGTGGCGGCCTCGGGACCTTCCTTGCCGGCGGGTGCGCCGGAGTGCGTCGCGACGTAGCCCGCGAAGCAGGAGATCTGGTCGGCGCTGTACTGCGCCTTGAACGACGGCATGCCGCCCTGACCGTTGGTGATGAGCTTCAGCGCCGTCTCGTAATCGACCGCGTTGGCCGTGAGGCTCGGCCCGACGTTGCCGGCCGTGCCCGCGTCGGCGAACGTGTGACACGTCGAGCACGGGCCGTTCGAGAATGCCGCAGCACCCGGCGCGGTCGAGGCCTGACCGCCCGCTCCCGGCGCCTTGGAGCCGTAGAACGTGAGGGTCAGCAGGACGACCGGCACCATCACGCCGACGGCGAGCGCAACCGGGCGGCGCGACAGGCGACGATCGGGATTGCGGTCGATGAACGGCCAGCCGATCAGCAGCACCATCCAGATCGTCGGGATGATGACCGAGCCGACGATCAGCAGCTGCGGCGTCTTGAAGATGCGCAGGAGCTCGAACAGGAAGAAGAAGTACCACTCCGGACGCGGGTCGTAGTGGAGGACTCCCGGATCGGCCTTGGCCTCGTAGGCGGGGCCGAGGACGCCGCCGATGCGACCGGCATCGAGCTCGGACGGAATCGGACCGAACTGGTAGTGCCAGAGGATCGCCATGCCCATGATCAGGGCGACGACGATCAGGCTGACGATCGTGTCGTGGAAGACGGCGTTCGGGAAGAACGACTTGCCGTGCTTCTTCTGGAACGCGTACTCGCGCTGGTAGCCCTCACGGCGCTCGCGTGCAGTCAGGCGGGGCATCAGACGTCACCCTCCGTGACCTGCATGCGGGACCAGGGCGGCGACGTGACGCCGAGCCGCACGACCAGCAGCATGTGGATGAAGACCAGACCGCCGATCAGGCTGGGGATCACCAGCATGTGCAGCGCGTAGAAGCGCGACAGCGTGTGCGTGGAGATCTGCGGACCGACCATCAGGATCCAGGACAGCGCCGGACCCGCGATCGGGGCGGTGCCGTTGATGTTCACGCCGACGATCGTGGCCCAGTAGGCGCGCTCGTCGAACACGAGCAGGTAGCCGGTGAACGACATGCCCATCACGAGGATGAAGATGATCGCGCCGGTCAGCCACGTCATCTCGCGCGGGTACTTGTACGCGCCGAACAGGAACGTGCGGCCCATGTGCAGGAAGAGGAGCACGACCATGATGGACGAGCCCCACTTGTGCATGCCGCGAACGAGCCAGCCGAGCGTCGCGTCGTCGGTGATGAACTTGATCGTGGTCCAGGCCGTGTCGGGATCGTGCTGGTAGTACATCGCCAGCAGGATGCCGGTCGTGACCTGCAGGATGAAGACCGTCAGCAGGGCCGAGCCGAGCGTCTGGAGCCATGAGATGTCCTTCGGCACGTTGCGGAAGAGCATGTACTTGCCGAACGAGACGAGGCCCGAGCGCTCCTCGATCCAGTCGACGGGCATCTTGGCGATCTCGCCGGGCGGTGGCAGCAGTGTGGACATGGTGTTCTCGTGCCTCAGTTGCTCGGGACGGGGTAGAGCCAGCCGAGAAGCCCACCAACGGGCTCACCGGGCAGCTTGAACTGGTCGGTCATGACGACCTTGCCATCGATCTCCTCGGTCGCGAAGACGCGCCCGACGATGAGATTGCCGTTGTCGACCTTGTACTCGAAGCGGTTGAGCGGCCGGATCGGCGGACCCGCGGTGACGAGCCCCTCCGTGTCGTACTGCCCGCCGTGGCACGGGCAGGCGAAGCCGGTCGTCTTGAACTGCACGGGGCAGCCGAGGTGCATGCAGACGTTCGAGATGATCGTGAACTCCTCGGCACCGTCGCGGCGGACGTAGGCGACGCGGCGATCGAGCTCGCCGTTCTTGCCGCGCTCGAAGATCACGGGCTCGAACACGCCTTCCTTGAACGCCGGATTATCGACCGGGCCGAAGCTCGTCCAGTACCAGTCCTCCGTCGCGAACGACGGCCCGAGCACGAAGCCCAGGACGGGGACGGCGACGGCGATGCCGATCAGGCCACCGAGGCCGACGGTCGCGCCGGTCAGGAACTTGCTGCGGCTGATCACCGCACGGGGATCGTTGACGTCGCTGTACGACGACACGCCAGCGCGATCATTTCCGTTCTCAGCCACGGGCAATGCCTCCAGTCACGCTCGTATCTTGGAGGTGGTCCCCCCGGGATGTCAAAGTCGCCACGATCCGCACAAGCCCTCCGTTCGCCCTCACGCGCCGGCCTCCTCGCGTGTGAGCGAGCAGGAATTGATGCAGTAGCGCATGCCGCCCGGTCCGGGGCCGTCCGGGAAGACGTGGCCGAGGTGGCCGCCACAGGCCTTGCAGACGACCTCGATGCGGCGCATGCCGTGCGAGGTGTCCTCGCGGGCGCCGACGTTGTCGTCCTCGACGGGGCGGGTGAAGCTCGGCCAGCCGGTGCCGCTGTCGAACTTGTCATCGGACGAGAACAGCGGCGTGCCGCAGCCGGCGCAGTGGTACATGCCCGGCGCGTGATCGTCCCAGTACGCACCGGTGAACGGCGCCTCCGTCCCCTGCTGACGCAGCACGGCGTACTGCTCCGGCGTCAGGATCGCCCGCCACTCGTCGTCGCTTCGCTCCACCGTGAAATCTCCTTGCGCAGCCATCAGCTGCTGCTTCGCGGTGCGAGCATAGTGCGCCGCGTCACCGGACACGGGCTCAACGGACGTGCCCGGGCATGTCGATGCCGAAGGACGCCCAGCGCTCGTCGACCTTCGCCTTGACGTCGGCAGGGATCCGATTGACGTCGGGCCAGCCGCGGGTGTAGCCCTCGCCCTCCCACTTGGCCGTCGCGTCGAAGCCGATCTTGCCGCCCAGCGCCTTGAGGCGCGCCGCGTGATCGAGCTGGTCGAGCGGGCCGTACGACATCAGGATGTCGTGCGCGGGATCGATGTTGGCGCCCATCTGCCAGACCACGTCGGTGTAGTTGTGGACGTCGACCCACTCGTCCACGACGATCACCGCCTTGGTCAGTGACAGGAGCCCCGTGCCCCAGATCGCGTTCATCACCTTCTGCGCATGGCCGGGAAACCGCTTCTTGATCGAGACGATCACGCAGTTGTGGAACGTGCCGGCATAGGGAATGTCGTAGTCGACGACCTCGGGCAGCGTCACGCGGACGGCGGGCAGGAAGATGCGCTCCGTCGCCTTGCCCAGCCACAGGTCCTCGCACGGCGGCGGGCCGACGACGATCGACGGGTAGATCGGATCGCGGCGCGACGTGATCGCGGTGACGTGCAGGACCGGGAAGTCGTCAACAGGCGTGTAGTAGCCCGTGTGATCGCCGAACGGCCCCTCGGGCCTGGTCTCGCCGCGAACGCAGTAGCCCTCGATCACGATCTCCGCGTTCGCGGGAACCTGGAGATCGACCGTCTTGCACTGCACGAGCTCGATCGGCTCGTCGCGCAGCCAGCCGGCGACCATGTACTCGTCGATGTGCTTCGGCAGGGGCAGCGAGCCGGCGTACGTCGTCACCGGATCCGTGCCGAGCGCGAGCGCGACCTCCATCCGTCCCTCGCCCTCGCGGTGTTCGGCAGCCGCGTCCTTGTGCATCTGCCAGTGCAGACCGAGCTCGGACTTGCCGTGCTTCTGCAGGCGATACATGCCGACGTTGCGTCCACCGGTAACGGGGTCCTTCGTGATGATGTTGGCCATCGTCATGTAGGGGCCGCCGTCGTCGGGCCACTGGAACTGGATCGGCAGCAGGTCGAGGTCGGGCTCGGGCCAGACGACCTCCTGGCAGGCACCGGAGCGGACGATCTTGGGTCGGGCATCGGCGACGCCCTTGAGCCGGCGCAGCGCCTGGACCTTGTCCTTGAGCCCGTCCGGCGGCTTCAGCTCGAGCAGCTCGCCGATCTCCTCGCCGATCGAGTCGAAGTCGTCGCGCCCCATCGCCAGCAGCATGCGGCGCTCGGTGCCGAACTGGTTGATCAGGAGCGGGATGCGCGAGCCCTTGACGTTCGAGAACAGGAGCGCGGGACCGCCGCCCTTGAGGGTGCGGTCGGCGATCTCGGTGATCTCGAGGTGCGGGTCGACCTCCTGCGTGATCTCGATGAGCTCGCCCTCGCGCCGCAGCAGCTCGATCCAGGCGCGCAGATCCTTGGGGCCGTTCATGCGTCTCCCATCAGTCGGCGGTGCTCGGCCAAGAGCGGCGCGGCCTCGACGTCACCCACGAGCAGGAGCAGCGCGGCGCTGTCGCCGGCGCGCAGGGCATCGCGGGCATCCGCCAGCTCGTCACCGCGCGGTCCGGCCAGATGCCGGGCCGTGGCCAGCCAGAGCTCGCCGTCGACGCCTGCGCCGGTGACGCGGACGTGCGCGGCGAGCGAGATCAGGTCGGCGAGCGCGGCGATCGCGTCGACGTCGCCCGCCTCGCAGACCTGTACCAGACCCGTCGCATACAGGTAGTCGCCCAGCAGCAGCCCCTGCTCGCGATCCGGCGGCGAGAAGACGCGAGCGCGGGCGCCGTGGTGAACGAGATAGCCCTCGTAGATCGTCTCGACGCCCGCGCTGAAGGCCGCGCCGCTGAGGGGACCGAACAGCGCGTCCCCGGTGCGGTCGCTCGGCGCCAGCACGGAGCGACCCCAAACCTCGCTGCTGCGCGTCGCGGCATCTGCGATGCGATCGATGCGGGAGGCGGCCTCTACCGGAGCCACTGCGCAGCCTCCACGGCCCCGTAGGTGATGACCGCCCGCGCCCCGGCCCGACGGATCGACAGGAGCGATTCGAGGTACGCGTCCTTGAACGCGAAGGCACCCGCCGCGGAGGCGTGCTTGAGCATGGCGTACTCG
>JBPCSK010000393.1:0-4817 GCA_051007275.1 Gaiellales bacterium
CCGCAGCACGTGCCGGGGAGCGCGGCAGTGACCCTCTCAGAGCGGCGACTGCGGTCCTTCCGGTCGTGCTGCAGCCGCTGGGCCCGGCGATCGTCCGGGAGATGCGATGAGCGCCCGCCGGGGCCAGGCAGTGGTGGAGCTGCTGGCGGTGGCACCCCTGATCGCTGCGTGTTGCGCCGCGTTTGCGATCGCTGCCATACAGCTGTCGGTCATGGCGCGTGCGGAGGCGGCGCTCAGCCGCGCCGTTGCCGCAGACGCCGCCGGCGGCTCGATCGCAGGCGCGCTCGCTGGCCGAGCGCGCCTGACCACCCTCACGACGTCGCGGATTACGGTCGAGGTGCACGGCCCGCTCGGGATCGTGCGTCGCTCTGAGGAGCGGGTTCGCTGATCCATCGCGGGCAGACCTCGATCCTCGTGGTGGCGCTGCTGCTACCGGCAAGCGTCCTCGCGCTGGTCGGGCTGGCGCTGCTCGGCTCGAGGGTGCAGGGCGAGCGGGCGCAGCGGCTGGCGGATGCGGCTGCGCTCCGCGCCGCGCTGGATCGGCGGCAGCGACCCACACGCGATGGCGTGATCACCACGCGGCAGGCGGGCGGCGCGTGGATCGCGACCGTGCAGCTGCGTCCCACATCGCTGCGGCTGATCGGCCTGCCCCCGGTCGCCTTCACCGCGCGCGCCAGCGCCGTCGCCCGTCGAATCAGCCCGGTCGACGGCGGCTCCGGCGCGGTTCTCATCGGCTGACGGCGCACTACGATGAACAGGTGGCCACCGGCGTCGACCTGATCCGTGAACGTGCTCGACTGCTGCCCGAGGAGCCGGGCGTCTACGTCTATCGGGACCAGGCAGGCGAGGTCCTCTACATCGGCAAGGCGAAGTCGCTGCGCAAGCGGGTGGGCTCCTACGCACGACCCGACCGCGGCCTCGAGCGGAAGACGGCGGAGCTCGTCCTGCGCGTCGCCGACATCGACGTCACGATCACCGGAACGGAGACGGAGGCCCTGCTGCTGGAGCAGACGCTCGTCAAGCAGCACCGCCCGCCGTACAACGTGCGGCTGCGCGACGACAAGTCGTACCCGATGATCGCCGTGACGACGAACGAGCCGTTTCCCCGCGTGCTGTTCACCCGCCGCGGCGACCGTCGCAATGCGCGTCTGTTCGGTCCGTACCCGAGTGCCAGTCGTGTGCGCGAGACGCTCGACGTCCTCAATCGCGTCTTTCCGTACCGCCCGTGCGAGGGGCCCCAGCCCGGGCGCCACTCCGGTTCGCCGGGCCTCGACCTCCACATCGGCCGATGTCTCGCCCCGTGCGTCGGGCGGGTGACCGAGGAAGCCTACGGCGCGATGATCGACGACGTGATCCGCTTCCTCGAGGGGGACACGCGAACGATTCAGCGACAGCTCCATGAGGAGATGACGATCGCCGCGGCCGAGCAGCGTTACGAGGACGCAGCCCGGGCGCGTAATCGCCTCAATGCGGTTCGCATGCTCGATGAGCGACAGCTCGTGGATCGCGCGGATTCCGGAGACGCGGACGTGCTCGGCGTGGCCGTTGGCGACGATGTCGCAGTCGTGCACGTCTGGCCGCAGCGCGGGGGACGCCTGGCCGAGCGCGTGGAGTTCATCTTCGACAACACCCATGCCGCGACGCTCGATGAGGTCGTCCAGGCGGCGTTCGACGAGCGCTACGGCGGGGGTGCTGCAATTCCGCCGCTGGTTCTGATCCCTGGCGAGCTCGAGCGGCACGACGAGCTGCAGGCGCTGCTGACGGATCGTCGCGGAGCGGCGGTGGATCTACGCGCGCCGGAACGCGGGGAGTGGCGGCGATTGCGGGAGCTCGCGCAGCGCAACGCGCAGCTCGCGCTCGACGGCGTGCGTCTGCAGGATGAGCGGTCACGGACGCGCGGTGCCGATGCGCTCGAGGAGCTCCGCGACGCGCTCGGTCTGGAGTCGCTGCCGCAGCGCATCGAGTGCTACGACATCTCCACGCTCGGCGGCGAGCACCAGTACGCGTCGATGGTCGTTTTCCAGGACGGCGTGCCGCGCACCGATCTGTACCGCGCGTTCAGCATCCGGCACGGCGCGCTCGACGACTTCAAGTCGATGGGCGAGGTGATCGCGCGCCGCTTCACACGCCTGGCCGAAGGAGATGAGGATCCGTCCTTCTCGGCCACGCCGGATCTCGTCGTGATCGATGGCGGCAAGGGCCAGCTCAACGCGGCGACGACAGCCATGCGTGGCATGGCTGCCGCGCGCGTGGCGGTGATCGGGTTGGCGAAGCGCGAGGAGGAGGTCTTCCTGCCCGGTCAGTCCGCCCCCGTGATGCTCGACGCGGACGCCCCCGCGCTCCTGCTGCTGCGCCAGATTCGCGACGAGGCACATCGCTTCGCGCTGCGGCAGAACCGGCGCGGGCGCGGCAATGCGGCAACGCAGTCGGTGCTCGAAACGATTCCCGGCGTCGGTCCCACGCGACGCAAAGCGCTGCTCGCGCACTTCGGCTCGATCGACGCCGTGATGGCAGCCACACCAGAGGAGCTCGAGGGCGTGCCAGGCCTACCCGCCGCCACCGCACGCCAGATTCACACGGCCCTTCACCGCATTGGCGGGCGAGCGCCGGGCGCCAGTCAGGGCGGACGTCGCACGCTGCCCGAGGGGCCACCGTGATCGCATACCGTTTCGAGGTGGCGGGATGGGGCGCCGGGCTGCTCCACTACGACGGTGACAGCCTGCTCGATCTCGAGGAGCCGGCGCCGCGTACCCGAACCGGAACGCCCAACGCCCAACCGGCGGGCGCACCAGCGCTCGCCGAGCGCATCGATGCGTACCTCAACGGTCGTGCGATCGATTTCAACGATGTCGACTGCCGCCCGGCGTACGCCCGCTTCGGTCTCACGGAGCTCGAGGTGCGCATGATCGAGGCGGTGCGCACGATTCCCTACGGCGAGACGGCGTCGTACCGCGAGGTCGCCGAGCTCGCCGGGCACCCGCGCGCGCCGCGTTCGGCTGGTGCGGCCTGCGCCCGCGGCCCACTCAGCATCGTCGTCCCGTACCATCGCGTCATCAGAAGCGACGGAGCCATCGGGATGTACGGCGAGCTGGGCGAGGAGCGCAAGCGACGCCTGCTCGCGCTGGAGGGCTGTCATGCGCGGTGAGCCCCGTATCGTCTGCCTCGGTGGCGGGACCGGTCTCTCGACGGTCCTGCGCGGTCTCAAGCTCGCCGGCAGCGAGCCGACGGCGATCGTCACGCTGACCGACGACGGCGGCTCGTCCGGACGGCTGCGTCGGGATCTCGGCATGCCTCCGCCGGGCGACGTCCGCAACTGCCTCGTGGCTCTGGCCGACGACGAGTCCGTGCTCGCCGAGGTCTTCCAGCATCGTTTCGACCGCGGCGATCTCGAGGGTCACTCGCTCGGCAATCTCGTCCTGGCCGCGCTGACGGAGGTGGCCGGATCTTTCGATGCCGCCGTGGCGCTCTCGTCGCACGTGCTCGCGATCGCCGGGAGCGTGCTACCCGCGACGCGTGAGAAGGCGGTCCTCGTGGCCGAGATGGAGGACGGGCGCGTCGTCGCAGGCGAGACCGCAGTGGCATCGGAGCGCCGGGCCGTGCGGCGCCTGCGCCTCCAGCCCGAGACGCCCCAGCCACATCCGGAGGCCGTTGAGGCGCTGCGCACCGCCGATCTGATCGTCCTCGGGCCCGGATCGCTGTTCACGTCGACGATTCCACCGTTGCTCGTGCCCGGCCTCGCGGCCGCGGTGCGCGAATCCGGCGCACGCAGGGTCTATGTCGCCAACCTGCTCCAGGAGCCGCACGAGACGATCGGATACGACGCGGCCACCCACATCGAGCGTCTGGAGCAGCACCTCGGCGACGGCATCATCGACACCGTGATCGTGCCGACGACCCGTCGCGTGCCCGCCCCGGGATTGATCCCCGTGGATTTCGACCGCGAGGCGCTGCTGCGCACCGACCTCGAGGTCGTTGTCGCACGCATCACCGACGGGCATCACCACGATCCGCTGCGCCTCGGCCGTGCGCTCATCGCACAGGCTCGACGGCCCCGACCTGCGGCGCGGTGACGTTCTCCAGCAACGTCCGCGAGGAGATCGCGCACGCTCCGCTCGAGGCGTCCTGCTGCAGGATCGCGTACCTCGCCGCCATCCTGCGTGGCGCCGGCTCGCTGCATCTGACCGGAGGTGGCCACGCACACGCGGAGATCGACATCGGATCGCACGCCGTCGGGCGGCAGATCCTCACCGCGCTGCGCGAGGAGGGCGTGATGTGCGGCGTCAGCGCGTACACGCCAGAGCGCCTGGGACTTCACCAGCGGGTGCAGATGGTGCTCGCCGAGGACGCGGCCAGCACGCAGCTGCTGCGGCGAACGGGGGTGATCGATGATCAGGGCCGCCCACGGCTGATGGTTGCGCCGTCGCTGATCGCCCGGGAGTGCTGCCAAATCGCGCTGCTGCGCGGCGCGTTCGCCGCCGCCGGCAGCGTCTCACCGCCGGGCAAGCCGGCTCACCTGGAGATCCGCACGCACAGCGCCGACTTCGCCGAGCTGCTGGCGACGGCGTGCGACCGCCTGGGCATCCCCGTCCAGCTGCGACAGCGCGAGCGGTGGGCCGAGGTGATGAGCCGGCGCCGCGAGTCGGTCCAGGATCTGCTTACCGTGCTCGGCGCCGAGGGTGCGGCGCTGGACGTGGCCGAGGATGAGGTTGTCCGCAGCGCTCGCGGCGATGCCAATCGTCGCGCGAACTTCGACAACGCGAACCTGACCCGCCAGGTGCAGGCCGCGCGTCAGCAGTCTGCCGCGATCGCCGTGTTGC
>JBPCSK010000394.1:0-2253 GCA_051007275.1 Gaiellales bacterium
GGTGGTGCGTGTGGCCGACGTCTCCACCAGCTGCGCCCACTGAGCAGGTCTCGACAGTGCGCCACGCGAGTCCCCCCGCTGATCCGCTGCGACCTGCGCCGCGAACAGTTGACGCACGTGCACACTGGACTGCGCTGACGGAGAAGACCGTATGGAACGCCTGACCCGCTGGATCCTCCGCCATCGCAAGCTCGTCGTGCTCGTGTGGGTCGTCTCGCTGATCGGCGGCATGGTCAGCGCCGCGGGCATCGCTGAAGTGCTCTCTCAGGAGTTCTCGGTGCCGGACAAGCCGGCGTTCGCGGCCAACCAGCAGATCATCAAGGACTACGGCAACGGCGGGAAGGTAGCGCCGATCGTGCTGATCACGACCGTGCCGGAGGGAGCCAAGATCACCGACCCGGGGACGACCGCGGAGCTTTCCGGTCTGCTCCGCTCGGTGGAAGAGTCGGCTCCCGACCTGCGCGTGATCGGCTACCCGGGCACCGGCGACGCGCGCTTCATCAGCCAGGACGGGCGCACCACCTTCGCGTACGTCTACGGGCCCGTGGCCGGTGGGTTCAGCGAGGCGCCGCTCGCCCTCCCCGCGATCGAGAAGATCGTCGGCGCCTCGACCATCGCAGGTGCCCCCGTCGAGCTGACCGGCATCCCCATGCTGACCGGTGAGGGCGGTGGTGGCGACGGGCCGAGCCTGCTGATCGAGGTCCTGCTCGGCGGTCTCGGCGCGCTCGCGGTGCTGATCTTCGTCTTCGCGTCGTTCCTCGCTCTCGCGCCGCTGATGGTCGCGATCGTGGCCATTCCCTCGACGTTTCTCGTGCTGAGCATCCTCGCGCGCCTCACCGACGTTTCGATCATCGTGCAGTTCCTCGTCGCGCTGATCGGACTCGGCGTCGCGATCGACTACGCGCTGCTGATCGTGACGCGGTGGCGGGAGGAGCGCGCCCTCGGCGCCGAGGGTGACGAGGCCATCGTCCGCGCGATGAAGACCGCCGGCCGCGCCGTCGTCGTCTCCGGCATCACCGTCGCGATCGGCCTGCTCGCGCTCGTCATCTTGCCCGTCCCGTTCCTGCGCAGCATCGGGTACGCGGGCATGCTGATCCCGACGATCAGCGTGCTCGTGTCGATCACGCTCCTGCCCGTGGTGCTCGCCACGATCGGGCCGCGCTTCGAGTGGCCCAGAATTCGCCGCGAGGACACCGCCAGTGGCGTCTGGACGCGCTGGGCCGAGCTGGTCGTCCGGCGGCGCTGGATCGCTGCGATCGTCGGCATCCTCGTCCTCGCGATTCTGCTGGTGCCCGCCTCGCAGATCGTCGTCGGCGAACCCGCCGCGACCTCCCTGACGTCATCCGGCCAGCCCCGCGACGCGCTGCTCGAGCTGAAGTCCTCGGGCATCGGCGACGGGGCGGTGACGCCGATGGAGGTTCTGGCCACGCCGGCCACCGCGGCCGCAACAGCCAAGGCGCTGAGCGCCGTCGAGGGTGTGAGGCTCGCCGTCGCCCCGACCACGCCGGGCTGGCAGGCCGGTGACACCGCGCTTGTCGAGGTGATCCCGCAAGACGACGGGGCGACGCCGGCAGGGCGCGCCACGATCGATCGCGTCCGTGCGGCGGCCGCCGAGCTGAACCCCGCGCCCGGCGTCGGCGGTGTCGGGCCGCAGAACGACGACTTCATCAGCGCCGTCTACGGCTCGTTCCCGTTGATGCTGCTCTTGATCGGCATCATCACGTTCATCTTCCTGGCCCGCGAGTTCCGGTCGCTGCTGCTGCCGCTGAAGGCGATCATCCTCAACCTCTGCTCCGTTGGCGCGGCCTGGGGGATCATGGTCTGGGCTTGGCAGCACGGAAACCTGTCGGAGCCGGTCTGGGGCATTGAGGCCACCGGCGCCATCACGTCGTGGCTGCCGCTGATGGTGTTCGCGTTCCTCTACGGCCTCTCGATGGATTACGAGGTCTTCATCCTGGCTCGCATGCGCGAGGAGTTCGACGCGACAGGCTCCAACTCAAAGGCGATCATCACCGGCATCGGTCGCACCGGCCGTCTCGTGACGAGCGCGGCGCTGATCCTCTTTCTCGCGTTCGTCGCGCTCGGCGCGACACCGGAGACGGCGGTGCGCATCTTCGCCACGGGCCTCGCGGCGGGCATCCTGCTCGATGCCACGTTGATCCGTGCGCTGCTCGTACCCGCGCTCGTGTCGCTGTTCGGTAGCTGGAACTGGTGGATGCCCGTGTGGGCCGCGAGGATCCTCCGCGTCGAGCC
>JBPCSK010000395.1:0-2463 GCA_051007275.1 Gaiellales bacterium
GCGCTGGCACCGCACTGCGTCCGGTCATTGGCTCCTTGATGGCGAGCGCGATGGAGTCGGCAATGGCGGTCGAGAGGGTCCGCGAGTCATCGAGGTTGCCCTTGACGAGGTAGACGAGGTTGCTCGGCAGGTGATCGAGGTTGCGGCCGGTCAGGCGTGGATCCTCGTAGCTCGTGAGGATCACGATGCCGATATCTGGGGCGAGCGTGCGCAGCTCGACGGCTACATCGGCGCCGTTCGGACCATCGCCGAGATCGAGGTCGAGGAGCGCGGCCTCGGGCAGCAGCGTCCGTGCGAGGCGGATCGCATCCGCTGCGGACCCGGTATCGCCGACGACGTCAACGCCGGCATCGCGTAGGGCCCCACACAGGGTGGTGCGGGTGAAGGCGTTGTCCTCGACGACGAGAACGCGGTTGTCGGTCGCGGGCATCGCGAGCATTCAACCACGATACCCCAGCCCGGCAGGGCGGGGAATCCGTCCGATTCGCGCGAGTCAGAGCGCGCGGGTCAGGCGATGCGCGGTGTCGCCCCGCCCGATGATGATCTCGTGCACCATCGACGGTGGGAACAGGCCGTGTGCGACGACGCCGGGCACGCTGCCCAGCCACGCAGCGAGGTTCGTCGGATCGCTCGCATCGCCCTGGTAGTCCGCGATGACGTTGCCGTCGGGGCTGTCCGGCACCCCGCGCAGCGTCACGTCATCGAGCAGGCGCAGGGTGTTGGCGAGGCCGTAGTGCAGGAGCTCGAGCGGAATCGGCGCGTGCAGGCCGTCGACGGTCTTCGACGTGTCGGCGATGACGACGAAGCGATCCGCCATCGATGCGACGATCTTCTCCCGCGTGTGGGCGGCACCACCGCCCTTGACGAGCCACCAGTCGGGCGCGATCTGGTCGGCGCCGTCGATCGCGAGGTCGAGGTGATCGACCTCTGCGGCGTTCTCGACGTGCATCCCGAGCGCGCGCGCTGCCTCTTCGGTGTGCACCGAGGTGGCGACGCACGTGATGTCAAGGCCGCGCGCCGCGATCGCCGGCAGCAGGAAGGCCACGGTGGAGCCGGTGCCGAGCCCGACGCGCATGCCGTCCTCGACGAGCAGCGCCGCGGCTTCGGCGGCGACGCGCTTCTCGGTGTCCTGATCCACGCTCAACAGATTACGACGGGCAGGCCGCCGCGTCGGCGAGGATGACGGAGGCGGGTGCGGTGACGCGACCCGCCGGGATCGATGGGTCGCCCGCCAGCAGCTGCTGGAGCGGCCCGCGCTTGTCGTCGCCGGTCAGCAGCCAGAGCAGCTCGCGGGTCTTGGCAAGCTCGGGGTACGTCATCGACATGCGGTGCGTGCCCTGGTACTCGCCGCCGGTCACGGCGACGAGCTGATCGGTCACGTCGAGGATCGTGTCGCCGGGGACGAGCGATGCGGTGTGACCGTCGGGTCCGAGGCCGAGGTGGATCAGGTCGATGGTGGTCGGCAGCGCGCCCGCGTACTCGCGCGCTCCTTGACGCGGATCGTCGTCGTTGACCGGCATCGGATGGATCTGCACCGGCAGCTGCGGACCGAGCGCCTCGCGCAGGTGCGTGAGATTGCGCAGCGGGTCGCCCTCCGGGGCGATGCGCTCATCGACCTGGTAGATCTCGACCGACTCCCACGGCATGTCGAGCTCGGCCAGGTCGGCGAACATCGCCCATGGGGAGCGGCCACCGCTGACGGCCATCGAGAACACGCCGCGCTCGGCGACCGCGGCGCGCGCGGCGTTCGCCACGTGCTCCGCCGCCGCCTTCGAGACCGCCGCCGCGTCGGGCAGAACGATCAGCTCGTGCTGCATCAGTCCTTCTTCTCGTTGTGCCCGCCGAACTCGCTGCGCATGGCCGACTGAACCTTGCCCGCGAACTGGCCGAGATCACGCGACTCGAAGCGCTCGATCAGCGATGCCGTGATGACCGGGGCGGGGACGCCCTCCTCGATCGCCGCGATGGTGGTCCAGCGTCCCTCGCCGGAGTCGGATACGCGACCGTCGAAGGCATCCAGGTTGGGATCCTTCGCCAGCGCGCTGGCGGTCAGGTCGACGAGCCAGGAGCCGACGACGGAGCCGCGACGCCATACCTCGGCGACCTCGGCCACGTCGATCTCGTACTGGTAGTACTCGGGATCGCGCAGCGGCGTCGTCTCGGCGTCGATCTCCTGCTGGTGCTTGCCGGCGTCGGCGTGCTTGATGATCGAGAGGCCCTCGGCGATCGCGGCCATCATCCCGTACTCGACGCCGTTGTGGACCATCTTCACGAAGTGGCCCGCGCCGTTGGGGCCGCAGTGGAGGTAGCCCTCCTGCGCGGTGCCGCCGGCCTTGCGGCCCGGCGTCGGCTCGGCCGAGCCCTCGCCCGGGGCGATCGTCTTCCAGATCGGATCGAGGCGCTGCACGGCGGCATCCTCGCCGCCGATCATCAGGCTGTAGCCGCGATCGAGGCCCCAGACGC
>JBPCSK010000396.1:0-1993 GCA_051007275.1 Gaiellales bacterium
CGGTTCACGGGCACCGTGCGGCTCGAGATGCTCGACGAGGCGCCGGACGGCAGCGTGCCCGATATCGCGCGCGTGTCGTTCGACGACGGCGCCTGCACGTTCTGGCACTCGCACCCGGGCGGTCAGAAGCTGCTGGTGCTCGAGGGCCGCGGACGCGTCGGGATGGAGGACGGCGAGACGATCCTCGAGCCCGGCGACTACGTGGACGCGCCCGCCGATGAGCGCCACTACCACGGCGCCGCCGCGGGCCACGCCTGCACGTTCCTCGCGATCACGTGGGGCACCACCGACTGGGAGGACGTCGCACCATGAGCGCCGCAGCCGACTTCGTGATCATCGGCGGCGGGTCCGCCGGAGCCGCCACCGCCGCGCGTCTGGCCGAAGCCGGCCGCGACGTGATCCTCGTCGAGGCCGGGCCGGACTACGGGCCGCACGGCACGCCCGGCTGGCCCGAAGACCTCGTCGACGCCACCACGCTCGCGCTGTCCCACGACTGGGGCTACACGGGCGGTGACGGGCGCTGGACGTTCGAGCGCGCCCGCGTGATCGGCGGCTGCTCGGCCCACAACGGCGCGATCGCGGCCGTCGGCCATCGGACGGACTACGACGCGTGGGGCCTGCCCGGCTGGACCGCCGCCGACGTCGCGCCGCTGTTCGACACCGTCATCGAGAAGATGCGCGTGCGCACCTACACCGCCGACGAGGCCGTGCCGTTTCACCGCCACTGCCTCGAGGCCACGGCCGCGCTCGGCTGGCGCATGACGTCCGATCTCTGCGACCTCGACGGCAATGACGGCTTTGGCCTCGAGACCGTCAACGTCGTCGGCCGCACGCGCTGGAACACCGCCTACGCGTACCTCGACCCGGTGCGGCACCTGCCGAACCTGACGATCCTCGACCGCACGCTCGTCGACCGCTTCGTGGAGACCCCGGACGGCGTGGTCGTGCACGCCATCAGCGACGGCAAGGCGTACGAGATCGCGGCCGGCACGCTCGTGCTCGCCGCCGGCGTGTACGGCACGCCGCTGATCCTGCAGCGCTCCGGCATCGGCGATCCCGACCGGCTGCGCGCCGTCGGCGTCGAGCCCGTGCTCGACCTGCCCGGCGTCGGCGCCAACCTCCACGACCATCCGCTCGTGCTCGTCGACCGTGAGATCGGCGCGGCGCTGCAGGCCGACATCGACGCCGCCGCAGCGACGGGCTTCCTGCCGGAGGAGCAGACGCTGGGCAAGGCAATCTCGTCGCAGGCACGCGACGGCATCTTCGACCTCCACATCTTCCCCGTGCTGGCCTCGGACCAGACGCACGAGCTGCACGGCCGCGTGGCGATCGTCGTGTCGTGCGTCACGCCGCAGAGCCGGGGTCGCATCGACATCACCTCCACCGATCCCGAGGCGCTGCCGCTGATCGACCACCAGTACCTCGGCGACGCCGCCGGTCACGACGTCGCGGTGCTCCGAGACGGCATCGTCAAGGCCAACGAGATCCTCGATCACCCCGCTGTGGCCCAGCATGTGGGTGCGGCGGTCACGGACCTCTCGACCGACGACGCGATCCGCGCCAACGTCGCGCACTACTACCACCCCGTCGGCACGACGAAGATGGGCACCGGCCCCGACGCGGTGTGCGACGAGCGCGGCCGCGTCCACGGCCTGTCGCGCGTGGTCGTCGGCGACGTGAGCCTCTACCCGCAGATCATGCGCGCCAACACGAACCTGCCCGCCGTGATGACCGGCGAGCGCATCGCGCAACTGCTGCTGCACGGGTAGCGCCGGCACCGGTGGGACGCACCTGTGCATGCGCTCGTCACGAGTGCTACCGTCGAAGCAGTCCGGTCGTCCATGCACGCAGGCCGCATGCAGACCGGTGGCGGCATCGGCCGCTTCTGAACTGCTGGAACCCGATCGCCAACCAACCATCTAGAGGACGCACATGAACACCGACCCGCTTGCCGACGCAGTCTCGCGCCAGTACGAGCGCTGGATCTACCCCG
>JBPCSK010000397.1:0-1738 GCA_051007275.1 Gaiellales bacterium
CTCGATGTCGCCGCGGTTGTGGGTGGGCGTGCGGGTGTTCTCGAGGATGTGCTTGAACAGCGACTCCTGCCACACGCCCTTGTCGGCCAGCTTGACCGCGCGGTAGATGTTGCCCTCCGACCAGTTGTCGACGAGGTCGATCGCGAGGCCCGGATAGGCGCCGCCGATGTCGAGCAGGTGCGCGGAGGCGCCTGTGAAGCCGATCAGCGTCCCCTCGTGGAACACCGGCATGACGATCGCGACGTCGGGCGAGTGCGTCGCGCCGAGGTACGGGTCGTTGTGGAGGATCACGTCGCCGGGGTGGATGTCGTCCCCGAGCAGCGAGATGACGCCCTTGACGATCTTCGGCATGGCGCCCATGAACATCGGCGTGGAGTCGGACTCCGCGATGTTGTTGCCCTGGGCGTCGAACAGGCCCGCGCCGAGGTCCTCGGACTCGCGGATGATCGACGAGTAGGACATGCGGTAGAGGACACCCGCCATCTCCTTGGCGATCGCGTTGAACGCGCCGCCGATCACGCGCATCAGGATCGGCTCGGCGAGGCCGGCGTCGCCGCCCTTCGCCCGCCGCGCCTCGATGCGCGGGGTCACGTCGATGACGAGGTTGCCGTAGCGGTCGACGTCGATGACGAAGCCCGGCGGCACGATCGTCGTGGTGTCGTACTGCTCGACGATCGCCGGGCCCTCGATGCGGTCGCCGGCCTTGAGCCGCTCGCGCTCGTAGAACGGCGTGTCGAACGCCTTGGCGTCGCCGTCGACGTCGAACACGACGGGGCGCGTCTCGATCAGCGCACCGGACGTGTCGCCGTTGCCCGGCTCGGCCTCGGGCCACGTGAGCTCGTCGATGCGGCCGATGCCCACGACGCGGATGTTGATGATCTCGACCGGCGCGTCGAAGCGGTGGCCGTACTCGCCCTCGTGGGCGATGTGGAAGGCCTCGACCAGCTCGTCGGTCCAGCCGTCGCGACCGGGGTCGCCGGCGGGGACGTCGAAGCGCACCTCGTAGCCCTGGCCGGCGTAGCGGCAGTCGGCGAGGCGGCGGACGAGGCGCCGGTCCTCCGGCACCGCGTCGGCGTCGAGCTGGCCGACGGCCTGTGCGACGAGCTCGTCGAACTTGGCCTTCAGGCGCGGGGCGTCGAGCGAGGCGACGGCCTGGCGCTCCGTGCCCACGAACTCGTGCTGGAGGTCCGTCGCGAGCAGGCCCGTCGCGGCGACGATGCCCGGGTGCGGCGGGATCAGGACGCGCGGGATCTCGAGCTCGAGCGCGACGTCGCACGAGAACAGCGGGCCCGCGCCGCCCGCGGCGACGAGCGTGAAGTCGCGCGGGTCGTAGCCGCGGCGCACCGAGTTGATCTCGATGTTCTGCGTCATGCCGAACTTCTGGATCTGCAGGGCGCCGAGGGCCGCGTTCTCCGGGGTCATGCCGAGCTGGTCGGCGAGCTCCGTGATGACGCCCTTGGCCAGCTCGGGCTTGAGCGCGAGGCCGCCACCGACGAGGCCGCGCTCCGGGCGCAGGCGCCCGAGGAAGACCTGGGCGTCGGTCGAGGTCGGCTGCGTGCCGCCGCGGTCGTAGCAGGCGGGGCCGGGTGCGGCACCGGCCGACTGCGGGCCGACGCGGAACACGCCGCCCTCGTCGACGTACGCGATCGAGCCGCCACCGGCGCCGATCGTGTCGATGTCGACCATCGGCACCATCGCCTGGTAGTCGCCGACCTTCGTGTCGAGCAGGTGGCGCATG
>JBPCSK010000398.1:0-2541 GCA_051007275.1 Gaiellales bacterium
GGCGAACATCGCTCGCTATGGCGAGCGCTTCGCCGACTAGCGATCTCCGCGCAGCTCCTCGAGCGACGCCCACTCGAGCATGCGCGCATGCGTTGCCTCGAGCACGATCTGGGGCGCGCAGCCGGCGTCCTTCGCCTCGCGCCAGCGATCCGCGCAGAGGCACCAGCGGTCACCTGGCTTGAGGCCGGGAAAGTCGAACAGCTCGATCGGCATGGTCAGGTCGTTGCCGCGCTCGCGTGAGAACGCGAGGAACTCCTCCGTCATCACCGCGCAGACGATGTGCACGCCCTTGTCCTCGCTGCCCGTGTCGCAGCAGCCATTGCGGTAGTACCCCGTCATCGGGTCGAGGGAGCAGGGTTCGAGCGGCGTGCCGAGGACGTTGAGCGCCATGTCGGCAGTCTACGCCCGCGCTTGGTCATTCTGGGCCCGGCCCCAGAATGACCAACAAAACGTCAATTTGGGCCCGGCCCCAGGATGACCACCTAGACTGGCGCGGTGGCGACCGTCGAGGAGGTTCTGCGCACCGGACCGGTGCTGAGCGAGGCGTCGATCTTCGAGCGTCTGCGGCGCACGCCCGGGATCGAGTTCGATCCCGAAGTCGGCATCGGCGCGCTCGTCACCGACAGCCGCTGGCAGCCGGCGCTGTGGGACATTCATCGCGGGTATCTGGAGATCGGCCTCGAGGCCGGGCTGCCCGTGCTGCTGCAGACCGACACCTGGCGGGCGCACCCGCTGCGCGTCGCGCGCTCGCGCTTCAGCGATCGTGATCTCAACGCCGAGAACGCGCGCATGCTGCGCGACCTGCGGCACACCGAGACCGAGCGCGGCGGCACCGTGATCATCGGCGGCTTGGTCGGGCCACTCGGCGACGGCTACGGCGGGGATATCGCGCCGAGCGCCGAGGTCGCCGAGACGGAGATGCGCGCGCAGGTGGAGGCGCTCGAAACTGCGGGCGTCGACGTCCTGATCGCCGGAACGCTGCCGAATGCCGAGGAGGCGCTGGGTATCAGCCGCGCGCTCGCTGCCTCAACGCTCCCGTACATCGTCGGCGTCGTGGTGCGGCCCGACGGCACGCTGCTCGACGACACGCCGCTGCGCGCGTTCGTCGATCGTGTCGACAGCAGCACGAAACGGCCGCCGCTGGGCTACGCCCTCACCTGCGTTCATCCAACGATCGCCGGCGATGCGCTCGCGGCGGAGCCGATCGGCGATCGGGCGATCGGGCTCTTCGCCAACGCCTCGGCGCTGTCGCCGGAGGAGCTCGATGGACGCGACGAGCTCGACGCCTCGGAGCCTGCGGCCTTCGCAGCCGAGCTGATTGCGAC
Source organism: Gaiellales bacterium (assembly GCA_051007275.1). GTDB lineage: Bacteria > Actinomycetota > Thermoleophilia > Gaiellales > F1-60-MAGs149 > F1-60-MAGs149. The sequence goes on from JBPCSK010000398.1 coordinate 1,326, forward strand.
TGGGCAGGACCTTGGCCTGTCGATCCTCGGCGGCTGCTGCGGCACCGACGAGGCGCACCTGCGCGCCGTTGCCGCCCTGCTGCGGCGCTAGAGCGCGAAGGAGAGCGTGCCGCTCTCGTGGTCGAGCAGCCGGCGCTTGGTCTCGACGCCGCCACCGCCCGAGTAGCCCGTCAGCTCGCCGCTGGCGCCGATCACACGATGGCAGGGGACGATGATCGGGATCGGATTCCGCCCGTTGGCCGCACCGACCGCGCGCGTCGCCGTCTGCTGCCCGATCGCCTTGGCGATGTCGCCGTACGTCGCGGTCGTACCGAAGGGCACGTCGCAGAGCGCGCGCCATACCGTCTGCTGGAACTCCGTACCCTGCGCCGCGAGCGGTACATCAAACGTCATCCGCTCGCCCGCGAAGTACTCCGTCAGTTGCTGCGCGGCGGCATCAACGATCGGCCCACCCTCCGCAGCATCGGCGAGCACGCTGCCGTCGTCGCCGGCCAGGATCACCTGCGTCAGCCCGTCGACGTCGGCCACCGCCGTGATGTCCCCGAGCGGTGTCGACACGGTGCGGTACGTGAGCGCCATGCCACCAGCCTAGCCTGCCCGACACCGCGATCAGCTTCCGATTGGGGTCATACCCCAATCGGAAGTCGATCAGGTTCGGAATGGGGTCTGACCCCAAACCGAACGTGATCAGCGGCCGGGCATGAAGCGCTTGACGAGGCGCACGCGCTTGGCGGGCCGTCCCGAGCGCTCCTCGGCCTCGTCGGCGGAGAGCAGCACGCCGGAGATGGTCTGCGCGGCGATCCAGCGCAGCGGCTCGGGCTCCCACTTGCGGGCCTGATGTCCGACCCACGGCAGCGACGTCAGGTCCGACTCGCGCTGCAGGATCAGATCAGCGAGCGTGCGGCCGGCGATGCTCGTGCCCGTCAGGCCGTGGCCCGCGAAGCCGCCCGCCATCCCCATGCCGGTCGCCGGGTCGAAGTCGACCTGCATGCTCCAGTCGCGCGGCGCGGCGAAGGAGCCGCCCCAGCGGTGCTCGATCGCGGCGTCCTTCGCCGCGGGGAAGTGGCGCCGCAGCGCCTCGTCGACGCGCGCGAAGATCGCCTCGTTGTGGTCGTTCGCATCGTCGATGCGATCGCCGAGGTAGTACGAGGTGCCGCGGCCCCCGATCGCGATGCGGTCGTCCATCGTGCGCTGCGCGTAGAAGAAGTGGTACCGC
>JBPCSK010000399.1:0-6656 GCA_051007275.1 Gaiellales bacterium
GCGAGACGGCCCAAGGCGACACGATCGAGGTCACGGGTACCGGCACCAAGGCGTTCGCCGATCCGACCGCGCTCGTGGGCGAGGACCAGCCGGGTTCGTCGATCAAGCTCCGGGTCGGGTGCTACCGCGTCGAGGGCGTCGGGTACTACGCGATCCGCGAGGTCGTGCCGACCTGCGAGGTCTTCAAGGGGCTCGCCTTCAAGGAGTTCACGCTCGACTGGTCGGCGAAGCGGCTCGCGCTGAGCGGGCAGGTGGAGATCACCGCCGGCGACTCGGCGCCCGTGCGCCTCGGCGTGCAAGGCGAGTACAAGAGCACGCAGGACTGGAACGTGACCGTCTCGGGCGGTGCCGCCTCGCCCTGGAGCCTCGACGGCGGGATCGCGGTTCGCGACATCACGGGCTCCATCGGGCGCAAGCCAAAGGCGCCGGACAGCGACGAGGGCGTGATGACGGCCAGCCTCCGCGGCGTGCTCGACGGCATCTCCTTCGCCGACGGGGTGAAGGGGTCGCTCGGCGCGGAGATCACGAATGACTGCCCGAAGGAGACGACGCAGCCGGGGGGCGCGACGGGCGACCAGACGACGCCGGCGAACGGGACGCCCGGCACCTGCAACGTCGGCGACATCAAGCTGCGGATCACCGGCACCGTCACCGCGCAGCTGACGAAGGATGCGGGTCCCGAGGCGTTCCTCGTCGATGGCGCCTACAACTTCGGAAGCAAGCGCTTCCGGGTGCAGGCGTCCTACACCGGGACTGCACTGCGCGTTGACGGGCTCGGCCTCAAGGACGCGCACCTGATCGTCACGAACGAGAAGGAGCAGTGCGTCAAGAAGGGCGTTGAGCCGGACGACACGGGCAGGATCAAGGTCCAGATCGCCGCGAACCTCGACGTCCTCAACCAGCCGGTCGGCGTCTCGCTGATGACCGGCCCGAGTGGCGTCTGCCTTGTCGGCCAGCGCGGCTCGATCGACCTCAATGGCGGGCTCAAGACGAAGGACGGAACGGTCGCCTACTCCGACTACACCGGAGGGGCTGACATCTTCGTGGGTGGGAAGCGCACGCCGCTGACGAAGGACAAAGCCGTCACCATGCAGGGCGCCTTCGAGTTCCCGTCCGACATCTCGACGAGCCTCAAGACCGACCCCACGAAGCTCACCTACGTGGCGTCGCTGTCCACGCAGGGCGCCGCCTTCGAGCTCGCGTACGTGCCGCAGGGCGGCGCGGCCGTGCTGTACGAGAGCAAGGGCGGCGCAACGCGGCTGCAGTTCACGCGCGGCGTCTTCAACATCGAGGCTAACTGGGCGAATGGCCTTGCGGCGTCCGTGAGTCTTGCTGCCGAGGGCTCGGTCGAGACGGCGGCTGGCTCGGATGGCACCGTCGCGTCGTCCACGCCGGTCGGCGCCCGGCTCGCGCTGGCGTTCCAGACCCATGATTCGAAGGGCAATCCGAAGCCAATGTGGAGCATTGAGATCGGCGTCGGAGCCAACATCGAGCAGGGGAAGAGCGTCGAGAATGCGTTCGGCCAGCAGGGCATGACGCTACGCGGCCTGTACGTCGCGGCGAAGTGGTCGCTGCCGTCGCCTGCGCCGGGCATCTCGCTCTATGCGGACGCCACGCTGCCGGACTACATGGGGCGGTACGTCGGGCTCGTCAACGACGCGCCCGTCAAGTTCGCGGCGAAGCTCGATCTGCAGACGCCGTGCTTCGATGTCCAGGTCGGCAGCGAGGATCGCAAGGTCCCCGCGCTCGACTTCGCCAACAAGGGCGTGATCACCGCACGCTACCTGCGCATGTACCTCGCGCCGTGGGGATGCCAGATCACAGCCAACGCCAAGGGCGAGCAGCTCACGATCCCGGCTGGCTGGGGCTTCCAGTTCGACGGCAGCATGTTCGGTGGGGAGATCGCCGTCGCGTTCGGCTCGCAGCTCACGCCGCAGGTCTTCAAGGTCAAGGCCGACCTGAACCTCCCGGCGATCGACCTCGTGGTCGTGTCGCTGACGAGCGCGGACGGACAGTCCGGGGCGAAATTCAAGATCGACATCGACACGGCGGCGAAGCGCTACAACTTCGACGTCGATGCCGCGCTCGAGATCGGCAACTTCGACGCCGGGCTCGGCGCGAAGGTCGCCGTCAAGGGCAGCCTCAAGACCGACGACCCGGAACGCGTCACGTTCGACATCAACGGATCGGGCGGGCTCAAGCTGACGCCGCTCGTCCGGGGCGAGATCACGACGCTGCGCGCGAAGGGCAGCATCTCGAAGGGCGCCGACACGTCGAAGGATTACGCCAACGGCTCAATCGCGGTGGATTTCTACGTGCTCGGTCAGACCCTGAAGATCGAGGGCGATGTCGACTACCGCAACGGCCAGCTGGAGCGCATCGCTGCGCAGGTGGGAGTGGACCTCAACATCCTGATCGCGCGCCTGAACGGCCAGCTGAACTTCGACTACTGCCTCGGCACGCTTGACGAGTACAAGAACGACGGCAAGAGGCCAGTCTGCACGCTGTTCACCGGCACCGCCGACGCCACGCCGCAGATCCGCGTCGGCGTGCGCGGGTACTACCGAATCCTCTGGTGGTCGAAGAACTACACCTGGGTGCCGTACGACCAGCCGGGCAAGGAGGGCTCGCCGCCGACCGTCGTCAAGGAGTCCAACCCTCTCGTGATCCCTGGCGATGTGCCCGCGGAACTCGGCGACGACTCGGTCACCGCCGCCTACCTGCAGGCCACCGGTGGCGACCTGCGCGTCACGGGTCTGGGCGCGCAGCAGCCCAACGCCGCCTTCGTCTTCAAGGTGATCAAGGGCGCGTCGGCGCTGCCGCCGCGAAGCTGGCCGACCAGCGACACCGTGCCCGCCTGCGACGCGTCGCGGCTGGGGGCGGTCTGGAAGCCGACTGCGGCGGACGAGAATCCGGCGCCGGCCGCGCTGGATCCCGTCGTGCTGAAGGGCGGAGAATCCTGCGGCATCGAGGTGACCGTCTGGACCGATCAAGGCGCTGATTCGACGGGCGGTCTCCTGCGTCCCATGCGTCTCGTCTGCGATGCCGACCGGTGCGCCACGACGTCCTCGGTTCGGCAGCTTGGGAGCGGCGTGGTGATCAGCGGAAGGAACGACGCCAACGGCGAGCAGATCTCCGCGAAGGTGGCACGCGATCGGCTCCTCGCAGGCCTGCGGGTGCCGCCCGGGTACATCGGCGGTGGCGCGGTCTTCATCGCCGGCACGCGGGTCTACGCGGGGGACGGCGTGACCTTCCTTGAGGCCGTGCCTGATGCGACGAGCCCGGACGCGACGAAGTCAATCCGCCTGGTCGAGTCGGGCAAGACGGTGTGGAGCGTGACGTCGCCGGCGTCACTGCCGGACGTGGAGCTCGCCTCGACCGGCACGGTCGACCTGCTCGGGTACGGCTTCGGCGGGTGGCCTGGACGGATCTCCTCGGTCGGCATCGCCGTTCCCGCGCCCGACGCTGCGAGCCAGCGCCCCGTCGCCCTGGTACGCCGCGGCACGCTCGCGGTTTACGCGACGCCGAACCTCGACGTCGCGAACGAGCTCAGGGGCGTCCGACCCAACGGCTCATGCTTCGCGGGATCGCTCGTCACCAACAAGACGATTCCCGCTGACTTCTGCTCGAGCCCCCAGAAGACGCCGTACCCCGCCCGTCCCTAAACTCCGCCCCCGTCAGCTTCGACGCGGAGGGCACACGAATCCCGACCGTCCCTGACGACGGCTGTCGCTACGGCGCCGGGGCGAACCGGACGAGCGGCAGCCCGGTCGCGTCGACCTTCGACCAGTCGAGCGGCGCCTCGCAGCGCGCAGTCCGTGCGGTCGGCTCGGCCATGGCGTCGCGGAGGCACGCCTGCACGGCCTGCTGCCCGAGCTGGTTCGGGTGAAATGGCTCGAACGGCGAGAACGGCGGCAGCACGCGCACCATCTGGACTCGCTCGGCCTTCGCAATCACCTCGTCGGCCGGGATCGCGTCGACCTGGCGCGCGTCGCGGGCGCAGAGCTCGCGGCCGGCGAAGAGGTCGGTGATATCGACCCAGCGGACAGGCTGCCCCGTGGTGATCGACGCCCGCTGGGCGGCGGCGGCGAACTCGTGCATCAGGGCCGCGAAGCGCCCGTTGAGGTAGCGCACGTCGTCGTCGTAGAGGGGGCAGCCGCCGCCGAACAATCGGCCGGCATACGTCTCCAGATAGCGGTTCGGAACGTCGATCAGGCGGGGATAGCCCTGGACGATCAGCTCGTAGGTGCCCGTCTGGTAGCCGGCGGCGAGCATCGTCGCGTGCGTGCGCTCGATCGCCCCCTGAACCTTGCGCCCGACGTCCGCGAGCGAGGCGTCCGACAGCCGGTCGGAGACCGCTCGCGACGAACTGCACTCGTAGTCGAACGGCCAGGGCACCGCGAACGCCGCCATGCAGCCGGCCATCACCGGGCCGAACCCCATGTCATTGCCGCCGATCGTGAGGAGGATGGTCTTCACGCGGGCACGTCGGGCCGCTTCGCCGAGCAGCGTCAGCTGCCCCGGCAGATGCACGTCGAGCCCGGGAACGGTGTAGCCGTCGTCGATGCCCGGCTTGTACTGGGCGAGGACGAAGCCGCTCGTCGTCTTGGCACCCGAGCAGGCGAGGTTGAGTCCGACGGTGCCGGGGATGTGGATCGCGCTGCCGCGGGAGCGATGGCAGCCGGCGATCGACTCGCCCGTCGGGGTGTCCCAGTAGGCGCTCTCACCGTAGGCGTCAACGAGGTGGGCGTTCCGGCTCGCGCCGACGTTGCCGCGCCAGCGTCCGGCTTCGCCGGAGACCATCGAGTCGCCGATCGAGACGTTGATCGCCTCGCCCGGCGCGAGCGTGGCGATCGTGTCGGTGATCCCGGCCTCGATGCCCGCTGCGACCGCTGCCGGATCCGACGGCGCGGCGGCCTCGTCGGCGGCGAGTGCCTTGCGCGTCGCGCGGTAGCGCTCAGCCGCCACGCTCGCGATCCGGCGGACGAGCGACCGGTCGGTTCGGGTCAGCGCGGTGCGGGCGACCTGCACCTTCTGGATGGCGTCGCCGACCCGCTGGTAGACGATCGCGCGGTCCTGCGCTCGGTCGCTGCCGTCGGTCGTGCTGCGCGCGACGATATCCATCCGGATCCGATCCGGTGCGCTCGCGAGCACCGTCTGCGTCGCGATCGCCGGCGACCCGTCGTAGGTCTGCGTGGGCATGATGCCGGGGCACGCGGCGATGGCCGTGCGAAGGCGCGACCAGGCACGCTCGACCTGCTCGTCGCCGTACGAGAACACGAGGACGCGCACGCGCCGCCCGAGCCCGGTGGCAGTCCACTCAGCCCAGTGCCGCGTGCCCATCGTCGCTCGGGCCTCGTAGGTGGCGCACGGGTAGGGCGCCCGGTCGGCGTCGGTGGCGACCACGTCCGTCGCTCGAGGCGATAGCCGCGCCGAGGGGAAGTCTGCGATGGTGGGCAGCGCCGCGCCGAGCGTCGCCGTGGGCGTGGGCGGTGCCTCGGCGGCCAACGCGGGTGTCGCAGCGCCGACCACCAGCACCGAGGTGAGCGCGATCGCCTTCGTGATGGCCGCCGTGCGAAGCACGTCGACCCGGCTAAATCGTCGGCGCGAAGCGCACGATCGGCAGTCCGGTCGCGTCGACCTCGCTCCAATCCTCAGGCGCCTCGCAGCGACCGGATCGGACGACGCCGCCGTTGAGGGCCTGACGCAGGCAGGCCTGCAGCGCCTTCTGGCCGAGCTGGTTCGGATGGATCGCCTCGGCGGAGACCCACGGAGCGAAGACCTGGATGCTCTGCACGCGTTCGGCTTTGGAGACGATCTCGCCCTCGGGCAGCTTGTCGACCTTCCCAGCGCCCTTCGCACACAGCTCGCGGCCCGCGAAGAGGTCGGTCACGTCGAGGAACCTGACGGGCTGTCCGGTGCTCGCGGCGGCACGGCGCGCGGCGCTCGCGAGGGCATTCGTGAGCGCCGGAAGACGGGAATTGACCCAGCGGATATCGGAGTCGTAGAAGGGGCAGCCGCCGGTCAGGAAGCGCCCCGCATAGGTCTCGGGGTAGCGGTTGTCCGTGGCGATCGGCTTCGGATAGTTCTGGACGACCAGCTGCCACGAGCCGTTCGAGTAGCCCGCGGCCTGCATGGTGGCGTGGATCCGCACGATCGCCTGCTCGACCTTATCGCCCACGACCGCGAGCGCGTGGTCGGACAGGCGGTCGCGTGTGGCCGGATTGTCTGCGCAGTGGCTGGTGAACGGCCACGGCTTCATGAAGGCCACGACGCAGCTGCCGATCACGCTCGAGAAGCCCATGTCGTTGCCGCCGATCGAAAGCACAACAGTGCCGATGCGCGCCGAGCGCGCGATGTCGCCGAGGAACGTCAGCTGACCCGGCATCTGGGCACCGGTGTTCGGGTCGACCATGCCGTCGTCGATGCCGGGCTTATAGTCGCCGCCACCAAACTTGCTCGAGGTGATCGCACCGGAGCACGCGAGGTTGAGGCCGACGGTGCCAGGGACGTGGATCTCCGCACCCTTGGCACGATGGCAGCCGCGGATCGCCTCCCCTGTTGGGGTGTCCCAGTACGCCTCGCTCCCCAGCGCATCGGCTCTTGGCGCGTTGAGGTGCCAGAACACGTTGCCGCGCCAGCGCCCCGCCTCGCCG